>JBKQJQ010000124.1:0-12806 GCA_052147875.1 Solirubrobacteraceae bacterium
GGTGCGATCGCGTCGGCGGCGTCGAACGGCTGCGCGAACACTGAGCCGTTGTCGTCCCACGTCACCCAGCCCTGACCGCCGGAGTTGACGGCGCTGTTGACGTCGCCGGCCCCGCCGTCCTTATCGGCGTTGATCGCCGCGCTCGCGAAGCTGGCGCCGCCGTCGCCGCTGTAGGACAGCTCGATCGGTCCGCCGCCGCCGCCTAACAGGTAGGTGCCGTAGATGCCCCCGGCGCCGTTCTGTGAGAGGGCCGGATCCAGCTCGCCGTGGTTGGCGACGGGGACCATCGGCGCCGTGAAGCTCCCGGTCCCGGAATTGAACGAGTGATAGACGGTCGTGCCGTTCGCCTCGTTGTCCTCCAGCACGCCGAAGCCGCTTGGTCCGCCCCCAACCGCGGGGTATTCGACGTTGCAGTCGGCCAGCAAGGCGGCGTTGCGCCAGGCGCTGTTGGTCTGGCCGGGGGAGATGTTGTAGTTGTTGGTGGGACTCTGGTCGCCGGACCCGTACGCATAAGCAGTGCCGAAGCTCGCCGCGCAGCCAAACGGACCGTTGGTGAACAGCGTGTTGAAGATGGCCAGCACGCCCGGGCGCGGCCCACTCTGGGCCGCGTACTGGCCGCCGCCGTTACCGATCGCGTCCGGATTGGTGCTGGGTTCGAGCGTCGCGTAGCCGGCCGGGCACGACTCGACCGAACACTCGGGCGGCGAGCTGAGCGGGAAGGCATTGAACGTCGGCGGCCCCCCGGCCGTCTCCCAGCCGTAGCCCAACACCCCGGTTCCAGGGAGCGTGACGGCGCTCAGCGGCCCGGTGTCGGCGTTGATGATCCCGCTGGTGACCGACAGGCCACTGTTGATCAGTGCCCAGGTCGCGCCGCCGTCAGTCGACTGCCACTCCTGCTCTGGCACATAGTCCTGGGAGGCGCTGCCCGCCGTGCCGTACACGTCGGCCAGGATCACGAGCGTCGAGCCCTCGTTCAGAACCTGAACGCCATCGACGTTCGATGCGCTGTCGGCCGGCATGAGACTCCCGCTATGCGAACAGGCGGTGGCGCCGAGCGGCAGCACGCAGTACTGCACGAGATCGTTCGCGCCAGCGAGGTCCTCGGTGTTGGCCCATGCGACCACCGCGTCGCCTGCGTTGTCGACCGCTATCGCCGGCGGCCCGTTCTTCAACGGAGTTCCGATGTTCACTGGTTTGCCGACCGCCAGCGCGGCGGACGGAAACGCAAGCGCCACCACCACCCCTAGCAGCCAGCTCGCGGCGCGTGCCTTCGAACGGTCCCGAGACATCCCATACCCCTTTGCCTAGGCCCCGGTGCTCGCCTCGCGAGCCACTCCGGGCTCAAATCGGGTCAGATCGTATGCCTGCCGAGGGCGATTCTCAAGACGCGAAGCGGAGCCGCGCGCCGGTCTGGCTCCCATCGGCTGTGAACGTGGCCGTCGCGCGGTTGAGCTCGAACGTGAGCGTCGCGCCGTCTTCGGTTTCGACCTCAATCCGCCGGCCGTCCTGGAGCACTCGCACCACCGTGCCGGCGAGCGTCACCCCGAGGTAGTCGATCAGCACCGGTCGGCCGATCTCCGGCATCGCACGCAGCGGCACGCCGCCAGTGATAACACGACCACCGGGCCCGGGTGCGCCCGGTGGTCGCTGTCGGTGTGGCGCGCCGAGACCCTGGCGCGCCGCGCTAGTGGCCCGCGTGCGGTCTTGCGGATGCCACTAGACGCCCAGTTCCTCCGACGCCATCCTCGTCCCGGCAAGACGATTGGAGATCTTCTCCATCGCCACGTCGCGCGCGAAGTCCGGCGAGCCGTGCCGCGGCTTCACATCCCGGCTGAACGGCGAGAAGCCGCAGTCGTCGGTCGCACCGAGGCGTTGAACGGGGATGTGCTTGGCGGCCTTCAGCAGCTCGTCGCGAACGTGCTCGGGCGTCTCGACCTCGGGGTTGAGTGGGTTGATCACGCCCATGAAGCACACCTGAGCGACGCCGTCGGCGTCCTCCCGGCTGTAGCGGCCGCACAGCTCGTAGACCTTGTCGCGATCTTGCTCGGACGCGCACTGGATCAGGAAGTAACCAGCGTTCATGTCGAACATGTGCTCCAGCAGCAGCTCGTACGGGACCTCCTTCGAATGCACGGAGTCGCAGTCGCCGCCGGGGCAGGTGTGGATCCCGATGTTCTTTCGCTCCTCGGGGCTGAAGCGCTCGAACAGCCTGTTGTTGAGGTCGATGAACTCCTGCAGCATGTTCTTACCGGTCCACGGGTTGCGGGAGTCGTTCTTGTTTGCCAGCCGTCCCTCCGTGAAGTCGACCGACACTCTGACCGCGCCGGCGTCGAAGCACTGGCGGATGTCCTTCTCGCACTCGTTGACGCAGTCGTCGAGGAACTGGTCGCGCGAGTAGCCCTCGATCTCGCCCTCGAGCGGGTACAGCAGCATCATCATCGAGGGGGAGATCACCGCCTGCTTGACGGGGTGCGTGGCGATCGCCTTGTTCTTGGAGACGAACTCCGACGCGTAGGTCTTGTAGCGGAACGGGCCCTTTGTGATCCGCGGCAGCTGACGGTGGTGGCCGTCGTCGAAGATCGCGAAGAACTGTCCGTCGCCGGCGAGGCCGTCGGCGAGGCCGGTCCCCGCCAGGGTGTCCGTCAGGTTGTATGTCGCAAAGCTCGACTCGCGCTGCTCGCCGTCGGTGACGATCGGCTCGCCGGTCGCCTCCAAGCGCTTGATCGAGTCCTCGGCCGCCTTGTCCTGCTCGGCCTGCAGCTGTTCGAAGCTGATCTTGCCCTCGTCGTAGTCCGCGTACGCCTCCTGCAGCTTCATCGGGCGCGGCAGCGAACCTACGAGCTCAGTGGGGATGGGCATGCTCTGTCCTCTCCTGCGTGGGGGTTTTTGAGGACCGTCACCTGCCCGGCGACGTCATCGGCAGTGGCGCAACCGGATCAGACTGACCATTCTCCCTCTGATCAGCCAACATACCCCTGGCCGTTCGTCGCGTCAAGGATCGCGCCGAGCCGCTAGCTTGCGCCGCCAGACCAGAGCTTGGATTCAAGAAAGTGAGACCGTCGATGGCCAGGCAGTACCTGTTCACCTCGGAGTCCGTCACCGAGGGACATCCGGACAAGATCGCCGACCAGATCTCTGACGGCGTGCTCGACGCCGTGATGCGCGACGACCCCGCGGGTCGCGTCGCGTGCGAGACGCTGGTCAACACCGGTCTGGTCGTCGTCTCGGGCGAGATCTCGACGACCGCCGGCTTCGACGTCCAGGGGATCGCGCGCGAGACGATCCGCAAGATCGGCTACGTCGACGCGGAGCTGGGCTTCAGCGCCGACTCGTGCGCGGTCCTTAACGCAGTTGACAAGCAGTCGGCCGACATCGCGCAGGGTGTCGATGCGGCGTTCGAGACGCGTTCGGGCGCCGGCACCGGCGATGAGCTTGACCTCGCCGGCGCCGGCGACCAGGGAATGATGTTCGGCTACGCCTGCAACGAGACGCCGGAGCTGATGCCGTTGCCGATCGCGCTCGCGCACCGGCTCGCACGCCGCCTGGCGGCGGTGAGAAAGGACGGGACGCTGCCGTATCTGCGCCCTGACGGCAAGACCCAGGTGACCGTGCGCTACATCGACTCCAAGCCCGTTTCGATCGAGAAGCTCCTGATCTCGTCTCAGCACGCCGAGGGCGCCGAGGGGAGGATCTCAGACGATCTGTGGGAGCACGTTGTCGTCCCGGTTCTGCCCGCGGACATGTATGACGAGCGTGTGCTGCACGCCGGCTTCCTGGTCAACCCGACGGGTCGTTTCGTGATCGGCGGCCCGGTCGGCGACGCCGGCCTCACCGGTCGCAAGATCATCGTCGACACCTATGGAGGCATGGCCCGGCACGGCGGCGGCGCGTTCTCGGGCAAGGACCCGTCGAAGGTCGACCGCTCGGCCGCCTACGCCGCACGCCACGTCGCCAAGAACCTCGTCGCGGCCGGGCTTGCGGGCCGTCTGGAGCTGCAGGTCGCGTATGCGATCGGCGTCGCGCGACCCGTCTCGGTGATGGTCGAGACGTTCGGGACCGAGGCCGCGGGCACCACCCCGGAGCGGATCGAGGCGCTCGTCTCGGAACACTTCGACCTGCGCCCGGCGGCGTTCCGCCAGCGGCTTGACCTGCACCGCCCGATCTACCAGAAGACCGCCGCCTACGGCCACTTCGGCCGCGACGACCCGGACTTCACCTGGGAGCGGACTGAGCTCGCCGCCCAGCTGCGCGATGCCGCGGGCCTGGCGGCAGTGGAGGCCGTCGCTTGAGCATCACGGTCGTCGGGTCGATCGCGTTCGACGCTGTGCAGACGCCGTTTGGCGTGCGCGAGCGGATGCTCGGCGGCGCCGCGACGCACTTCGCGCTCGCGGCGTCTTTCTTTGACCACGTCCGGATCGTCGGACCGGTGGGCGATGACTTCGGCGACGCCGAGCTTGAGGTCCTGGCGACGCGGGGCTCGTCGATCGACGACGTCGAGCGCGTCGCCGGCGGCAGGACGTTCTTCTGGAAGGGCGAGTACGGCTGGGATCTCAACACCCGCGAGACGCTCGACACGCAGCTCAACGTGTTCGAACACTTCGAGCCCAAGCTGTCCGAGGATTCGCGCGCATCTGAGGTTCTGTTTCTCGCCAACATCCAGCCGCGGCTCCAGCTCGATGTCCGCGAGCAGTGCCCCGGCGCGAAGTTCGTCGCCCTGGACTCGATGAACCTGTGGATCGAGATCGCGCGCGACGAGCTGCTCGAGGTGATCGCCCGCGTCGATTGCCTGATCCTCAACGACGAGGAGCTGCGCCAGCTCACCGGGAGCCCAAACCTGGTCGCCGGCGCCCAGGAGGTGCTGACCCTTGGCCCGCGGGTCATCGTCGCCAAGCAGGGCGAGTACGGCTCGGCACTGATCACCGCCGATGAGTTCTTCGCGCTGCCCGCCTACCCGCTCGCGACGGTCGTCGACCCGACCGGCGCCGGCGACACGTTCGCCGGTGGCTTCGTCGGCTACATCGCGCGCCATCTCGACGCCGGGCTGACGAGCGCCGTGCTGCGCAACGCGATGGCCTACGGGACGTCGCTGGCGTCGTACAACGTCGAGGGGTTCGGGACCGAGCGAGTCGCCGAGCTCGGCGCCGAAGCGGTCGCTGGGCGGGTCGAGGACCTGGTCCGGTTCGCACACTTCGACCACGTGTTCGTCGAGCTGATTGCTGGCTGAGCGGATCCACCGCATCGGGCCGGGCGACGAGCTGCTGCTTCGCGATCTCCGGCTCCGGGCGCTCGCCGACGCACCCGGCGTGTTCGCCGGCACGTTCGCCGACGAGCAGGGATATCCGGAATCGCATTGGCTGGAGCTCGCCGCGGACACGGGACGGCCGGTGTTCGCAGCGGTCGCTGACGAGCGCTGGCTCGGGATGGCCGCCGGCCGCTGGTTTGACCGCGAGCAGGGCGTGGCGCAGCTGTGGGGCATGTGGGTCGACCCGTCGGCGCGCGGCCGGGGGCTCGGCCGCCGACTGCTCGCCCAGGTCCAGGGCTGGGCCGTGACGGTGGCGCCCAGCTGCTCCGGCTCGGCGTGATCGACGGGCGGGGAGTCGGGCGCTTCTATCTCCGGCTCGGATTCGAGCCGACCGGAGAGATCATCCCGCTGCCGCGCGATCAGTCGCTGACGGCGGTCTTCTTCGCCCGACCAGTCGCCTCGTCGAGCAGCAGCTGAGCGACCGCCTTCGCCCGCCGCGCGGCGTCACGGTCGCCCTCGCCGGCGGCGACGATCGAGCCCTTCATGAGGATGTGCCACTGGCGTGCGAACGGCTCGGCGCGCTTGATTCCCGCGCCGCGGGCGAGCTCCTTGAGGAACTCGCGAATGCTCGCCAGGTACTGCGCGGCGGCGATATGAAGCGGATGGGTCTCTTCCGGATGCTCGAGCATCACGTTGATGAACGAGCAGCCCTCGAAGTCCGGGCGGCGAAACCACTCGTCGAACACGTCGAAGATCGCCAGCAGCTGACCGGCCGGATCCTGCGCTCGGCGCCCGGTCTCGGCCGCCAGCCAGCCCCGCGTCCAGACCTCCTCGCGGCGCTCGAGGAACGCCAGCACGAGCTCCTGCTTGGACTTGAAGTGGCGGTACATCGTCTGGCGCGCAACGCCAGAGCGCTCGATGATCGCGTCGACGCCCACGGCCTGCACGCCCTCGCGGGAGAACAGCTCGTAGGCAGCCGTCAGCAGCCGCTCACGTGCGTCCGTACGAGACTGTGTGTCGACCGCCGTCACCGGCCGAATGTACCAGTCGCCCCTGACTCAGTCGGGAGGGGGCGAGTGCAGCAGAGCGCCGACGATCCCGGTCGTGAACAGACCCAGGACGAGCAACGCGACGATGTCCAACGCGTTGAAACCGTTGTTGACGATGTCGCTCACGGTCAGCGCAGCAAGCACGCCAATGAACAGCAGCACGACGATCAGGATCAGCTGGCGCACACGGCGCGTTATCTGGCGTTTGCTACCGCAGGCCGACCGGCGCCGCGACTGCCGAGATCCGCCACGGCTGGCTCTGGTCGCCGTCGAGCGTCATCGTCCAGCGCTCGGTGAAGCTGCTCGCGCGCGAGCGGCTGCCGGCCACGACCGCGGTCGTGTCGCGGTCCTCCAGGTAGCGGCGCCCGGTCAGATCGACTTCCATCGTCATCGTCGGCGGCTGAGCACCGGCGTCGAGGCCGACGATCCGGATCCGGTTCACATGCGGGCCGCGAACAACCATCCTCGTGCGTCCGCTCGCGTCGCCGGCGTACAGCAGCTCCTTCGCCGCCGCGGGCGTCGCGATCTTACGCAGATTCGTGTCGTTGCCGTCGACCGCCTGCGCCCACCCATCTACGGCGCGCCGGGCGGCGATCTCAAGTACGTCCGGGGCGAAGCGTCCGTCCGCGAGGCTGAGGTCGTTGGCCGCGCTCTGGGCGTCGCCCTCGAATTGCAGGTCCGCGACCTCCGAGATCTTGGTGCCCTCGGGGACCGCGTCTGCGACCGCTGCCTGGACCATCGCCTCGTCCCTTAATCCTGCCGTGTCGGCCCACGGAGTGGAGACGATCTGCTCCTCGAGCGTGTGCTTGCCTTCGGCGCCTTGCTCGATGCTGATCAGCACCCAGTGTGGGCCACGGCGACCGAGCGTCCAGAACTCGCGCATCCGGCTGGTCTCGCCAAGCCGGCCGGTCCGCTTCAGATGCCGGCCGTAGCTGTCAATCACGTAGTCCTTGAGCCGCGCGTCGATCTTCACCACGACGCGGTCGTTGTCGCTGTCGCCCTTGTGGTTGAGTCCCACGTACTCAATCTTCGGCCTGCCGATCGGCTCGACGTGATTGCGCCATCCCCGTCGGTCGAAGTCGTCCAGGCGGCGCTCCCACTCGGCCAGCAGATCCGGCGCCACCAGTCCTCTCAGATGGACCCGGTCCTCGGCGTCCCAGGCCTTTTCGATCTCGAAGAACAGCCGCTCGGCGGTGGCGAGCACGTTCTCGGGCGCAAACTCGGGGTCGTCCTCGGCGGCCTCGGCCGCGGCCAGCTGTACGCTGCGCTCGCGCTGCGAGCTGCGATGCCGTCCGCCGCTGCGCGAAGCCGCAGCGGTCGCGTAGCGCGCCTGCATCATCGGCACTACACGGGTAACGAACAGGTACAGGAGGCCCAGTGCGATCAGGAACAGCGCGCCGAGCCCGTGGCCCAGCAGCGCGATGCGGAACAGCAGCTCGACCAGGACGAAGAGCACAAAGCCATTCCCGCCGCCGCCGCCACCACCGCCGCCGTCGCTGAAACCAGCCGAGCCACCACCGGCGGAGGCCAGCGCCGCCGGTGCGAAGATCAGCATCACTACCGCGAGCACGCCCAGCGCAATCAGCACCCTTTTCCGCGTCATGCGGCGCTCTCCTTCAGCGGCCCAACGCCAGGCTCTGACTGCGCGATGTGCTGGTCGGCGTGGTAGCTGCTTCGCACCAGTGGGCCCGCAGCGACGTGCTCGAAGCCGAGCCCATAGGCGGCCTGCTCTAGTTGCTCGAACTCGTCGGGATGCCAGTAGCGCACGATAGGTAGGTGCTCCTCTGTGGGTCGAAGGTACTGACCAACTGTTAGCACCTGAACATAATTGTCGCGCAGTTGACCCAGCGCATCGACCATTTCCTCAAAAGTCTCGCCGAGCCCGACCATTAATCCTGATTTGGTGGCGACCTCATCTCCTGCATATTCCTTGGCGTTTCGGAGCACTCGCTTGGACCGCTCCCAGGTCGAGCCGCGTCTTGCGACCGGGTAGAGGCGCGGCACGACCTCGACGTTGTGGTTGAACACGTCGGGCCGCTCCGCAATCACCCGCGCAAGGGGCATCTCGGCGCCGCGGAAGTCGGGCGTCAGCACCTCGATCTTCGTGGCCGGCGACTGCCGGCGTATCTGGCGGATCACACCGACGAACGCGCTCGCTCCGTAGTCCGGGAGATCGTCGCGGTCGACGCTGGTGATTACGGCGTGCCTGAGGCCCATCCGGGCGACTGAGCGGCCCACGCGGGCCGGCTCGAGCGGGTCATTCCACGTCGGCTTGCCGCTCTTGACGTTGCAGAATCCGCACCGTCTAGTGCAGGTGTCGCCGAGGATCATGAAGGTGGCTGTCCCGCGCTGCCAGCACTCGCCGATGTTCGGGCACGCGGCCTCCTGGCAGACCGTATGCAAGTTTTCAGCGGCGATCAGCTGCTGGAGTTCGCGGTAGCGTCCCCCCCCGGGTGCCGGGACCTTGAACCACGGCGGCTTGCGCCCCTTGTGCGGCTGCACGTCGGGGCCCAGGACCGTGAGCACGTCAGCGATCCCGCCGGGGTTTGCCCGCGACCGGGTGGAAAGTCGGCTCTCAGACACTCCTTAAGGGTATCGACAGACAATTGCCACCCTCGCCCGGACCTGGGCGTTTGACCGGAACATATGGCCGGTTAAACGACCAGGTTGCTGTGCTGGCCGTTCGACAGCATGGTGTTTTCTCGTTGGCGCAACTAAAGGCTGTCGGCCTCAGCGCGGCAGCAGTCCACAAACGCGCCGCTACCGGACGCCTCTACCGACTAAACCGCGGGGTCTATTCCCTCGCCCCACCCTCGCTCATAAGCAGTCGTGGCCGTTACATGGCCGCGGTGCTCGCCAGCGGCCCAGACACTGTCCTCTCGCACCGCTCGGCGGCGGACCTCCACGGCCTCCGCCGCACCGACCGCAGGCGCATCGACGTGACGATCCCAAGACGTACGCCACTCAAGGTCGACGGGGTCGACATCCACCGATCGCTGACGCTGACCAAAGCCGACCTCACCACGGTCGACACCATCCCATGCACCTCGATAGCGAGGACCCTGCTCGACCTCGCGAGCGTTGCGCCACGCCGCGCGGTCGAGCGGGCCTTCGACCAGGGCGAAGCGCTCGAGGTCCTCGATCTCGGCGAGCTCAACGCCGTCCTCGATCGCAACAACCACACCCGCGGTGGCCGGGTGATCAAAGCCATCCTGGCCGACTACAACATCGGCCCACCGACCGAATCTGAGCTCGAGGAGATCTTCTACACCGCGAGCCGTGATGCCGACATCGGCCCCCCCGAGCGCCAGGTCTGGATCGACCCCGGCGATGGCGAGCCCGCGGTCCGCGCTGACTTTGTCTGGCGAAAGCAACGGCTGGTCGTCGAGACCGACGGCGGCCGCTATCACCGCACCCGCCGGGCGTTCGAGTCAGACCGCCGCCGGGATCAGCGCCTGCTGCTCGCCGGCTGGCGCGTGATCCGGATCACGTGGCGCCAGTTGAAGTTCGAGCGCCCGCGGATCACGGCGCTGATCGCCCGCGCGCTCAGGCAGCCGGCGTAACCGGCGTAACCGGCGTGACCGGCGTAACCGGCGTGACCGGCGTGACCGGCGTGACCGGCGTGAGCTCGCCGACCGCGGCCCCGAGGCGCGCCAGCGAGACCAGCCGCTGCCGCAGCCCGAGCGCCGAAGCCACCTCATACGCGGCCCGCCGCCTGAAGCACTTCATCTGGCCCGCGAGGCGATTGGTTTCTCGGAGCAGCGACGTCATCTGCACTCCCTCGAGGCCGCACGGCACGACCCACTGAAACGGCTGCAGGTCGTTCTCGACGTTGACCGCCCAGCCGTGCGTTGTCACACCACGGGCGACGTGGACGCCGATCGAGGCGATCTTCCGCTCTCCGACCCAAACGCCTGTGTAGTCCGGGCCCTCCGCCTCACGCGCGCGTGCGTTGATGCCTTCGAGCTTCAGCGCGGACACGATCCCGCGCTCCAGGGTCCGGACGTACTCCATGACGTCGTCGACACCGACGATCGGGTAGCCGACCAGCTGGCCGGGCCCGTGGTAGGTGACCTTGCCGCCGCGGTCGACATCGACGATCTCGATCCCCTGGGCGCGGTACCAGTCCTCCCCCATCGGCAGCTCGCCCGGTCCCGAGCGCCGCCCCCGCGTGTACACCGGCCAGTGCTCAAGCACCAGCATCACATCGGGCACCGCGCCGGCCTGCCGGGCAGCGCGCACGCGCTCCTGGAGCGCGAGCGCCTCACGGTACTCGACCACGCCCAGCTGGCAGACCCAGAGCTCGGCTATCGCACGCTCTCCAGCTCGCGCCTGACCGTCGCGAGGAACTGAGCCGACAGCGCGCCGTCGAGCGCCCGGTGGTCCCAGCTCAGGCCGAGGATCGTCATCGGCCGGATCGCGATCGAGTCGTTGCCGTCGGCATCGGTGACCACCACGGGCCGCTTGATGACCGCCTCGAAGTCGAGGATCCCGACCTGCGGCTGGTTGATGATCGGGGTCGCCATGATTGAGCCGTACTGGCCGGGGTTGGTGATCGTGAACGTCCCGCCGGTCACGTCGTCGGGCTTCAGCTCTCGTGCCCGGGCACGGCGGGCCACGTCCTTGATCCGGGCAGCCAGCCCCTCCTCGGACAGCTCGTGGGCGTTGTGGATCACGGGCACGATCAGCCCGTCGTCGCCGAGCGAGACTGCGATCCCGAGGTTGACCTCGCTCATGCGTGTGTAGCGCTCGCCCTCCAGCCACGCGTTCAACGCCGGGTGCTCGCGCAGTGCCGCGATCGTCGCCCGCGCGACGAACGCCAGCGAGGTCACACCGAGCCGCCGCCGGGCCGTCTCGACGCCGCCCATGTCGACCTCGATCCAGGTCGTACACGTGGCGGCCGTCTCGAGCGAGCGCTTCATGTGCTCGCCGATCTGACGGCGCATGCGCGAGAGACCCTCGCCCGTTGAGGCCCTTGGCTCGGGCTCGGGCCGGTACGGGCTCTCGATGTGCAGCGGCGCCTCAGCGGCGGCGCCGTTGCCGTCCACAAGCGCCAGCACGTCCTGCTTGCGCACCCGGCCGCCGCGCCCCGTCCCAGGGACGGAGTCGAGGTCGATCCCGTGCTCGGCGGCGATCCGCTGCACGACCGGGGAGTACCGGCGGCCGGCGGGCGGCCGATTAGATCGTTCAGCGGGCGGCGTTGCGGGTTCCGCGGCCGCCGCAGCGGACTCCGGCGCCGCAGCGGACTCCGGCGCCGCAGCGGACTCCCGCGCCGCAGCGGACTCCGGCGCCGCAGCGGACTCCGGCGCCGCAGCGGGCTCCGGCGCCACAGCGGGCGGGGCCACCGCACCCTCCCCGGCTGCGATCCGCGCCAGCACCACCCCCACCGAAACCGTCTGGTCCACATCCACCAGGATCTCGGCCACGACCCCGCTGACGGGCGCCGGCACCTCGGTGTCGATCTTGTCGGTCGAGATCTCGCAGATCGTCTGCTCGGCCTCTATCTGGTCACCGACCGCGGCGCGCCAGGCGACGACCGTGCCCTCGGCGACCGAGACGCCCATCTGCGGCATCGTCACATCGATCAGACCAGCGCTAGTAAGCGAGGAGCTCACGGCACGCCTCCTTCACGCGGTCGACGCCGGGCAGGACGGCCTGCTCGAGTGGCGGCGAGAACGGGATCGGCACGTCGGGCGTCGCCACCCGGACGACCGGACCGTCGAGGTCCTCAAAGCCCTTCTCGGCGATCAGTGCCGCCACCTGGGCACCCGCCGCGCAGGTCATGTTTGCCTCGTCTACGATCACAACCTTCGAGCAGCGCGCGACCGAGTCGAGGATCGCCTCCTCGTCCAACGGCACCAGCGACCGCAGGTCCAGTACCTCGACCGAAGCCCCATCCAGATCCGCCGTCGCCTCGAGCGCGACATCGACCATCGCGCCGTACGCGATCACGACCAGATCGGAGCCCGCGCGGGCAACCCGGGCCGTGAACGGCGTCTCGAACACGCCTTCCGGCACCTCGCCCTTGACCCGCCGGTAGAGGTGCTTGTGCTCCATGTAGCAGACCGGGTTGGGGTCGTGGATCGCGTGGTGCAGCAGGCCCTTCGCGTCCTCGGCGGTCGACGGCGCGACGACCTTCAGACCCGGCGAATGCATGAACAGCGCCTCGGGGTTCTGTGAGTGAAACGGCCCGCCGCTGAAGCCGCCGCCCGATGGCAGCCGCACGACCAGCGGCACCGCCAGACCCTGGCGGTAGTGCATCTTGCCGGCGACGTTGACGAGCTGGTCGAAGCCGCACGAGATGAAGTCGGCGAACTGCATCTCGCAGACGGGCCGCATCCCGACCACGGCCGCTCCAACCGCGCAGCCGATGATCGCGGACTCGGCTAGCGGAGTGTCCATCACGCGGTCGGTGCCGAACTCGTCGACGAACCCGTCGGTCACCTTGAAGGCGCCGCCGAACACGCCGATGTCCTCGCCCATCACCAGCACCCGCTCGTCCGCACGCAGCTCGT
>JBKQJQ010000125.1:0-4621 GCA_052147875.1 Solirubrobacteraceae bacterium
GATGGGGTCAGGCTCTACCGCTTCGTCGGATGGCTTAACCGCTCGTTGAGCGGGATGCTGGCCGAGTTCGAGGACTGCCACACCCTTGACGTGCTGCTGGTCAGTATCGAACGCACCGGCCGCCCTCGGCTGCGTCCGGTCCTCGTACTGAGTGAGGCGTGAGCGGCGCTCCACGACGCCGCAGGCGAGCCGAGTCGAACCAGACCCCTGCTCGGGCGGAATCGCACCCTGACATGAGCTGGCTGGCTCCTGGCAGAAATGACTTCCGAACCTTCCCGCCCGATGAGCGTCAACATCGCTTAATCGCGCCGAACCTGCCCAGGTTCGGAGCGTCGCTGATGCCACGCCATTCGATATCGATCTCGATCTCAACCAACGCCGCGACGATCAACGCCGCGACCGCCGGCGCGCTCCTGGGACGCGTGACGATGCTGGAGAATCCCGACCGTTCAATCGCCGAACTCGGCGCCGTTCGCCGCTGCCAACCCGCGCGCGGACGCCTCACCCGGACGATCGCTGAGCGCGATGCACCGGTCGGGTGACGCTCGGTAGTTGTGCGCGGCCGGCCGAGGGCAAAGCGCGGATGTCTCGCAACCGCCGGCTGCGTAGCTTTGGCCCTATGCGTCAACGATCCGTAGCCATCCGGGTATCAGGGCCCTGGCTTGCAGCGTGGACCCGCGGTCTAGCCGGAACTGCAGGTCTCTGCTTACTCGCCCTGACCGTCGCCGCCTGCGGCGGAAGCGCTAAGTCGAGTTCACTGACGTCCCAGGCCGGATCGGAGACGAGTGCCACCACAACCGCGACAACCGCCACGACCCACGCGGGGCCACGCACGACAACCACCAAGCCAAAGCCGCCGGCGCACAAGACGTCGACGACGAAGTCCGCCTCCACGAGCCACACGACGGTGACGAAGACCGCGACAAGCTCTAGCAGCACGACGACGACCCACCCCGCGAAGACGACAACGTCGACCGCGCCAACCAGCGCAACCCCGACGCACACGCCAGCTGTTCATGTGACGCTTGTCGGCGAGAACCACGACCCGATCGTCAACCAGAAGTGGACCTATACGGTGACGGTCACCGACGCCAAGGGCGTGAAGGTGAGCGGGACCGAGACGACCGAGTATCTGTTCAGCGGCTCGGTCGTCGGGACCGAGAAACCGGAGAACGTGAAGTTCGAGAACGGCGTCTACCACGACATAATCGAGTTCCCCGCCACCGCTGTCGGCTATGCGTTGGTTGTCCAGGCCACCGTCAAGACAAGCATCGGCACCGGCAAGGCCGACTGGGCGATCACCGTCAAGAACTAGGGCGACCAGCGATCGCGGGCGCGACACCTGGGGTCCGATGCCGTGGTGAGCACCGACCGCTTTCGAGGCAGGCTGATGATCCGCCCGAAAATCCACCCGGACGACTCGGCGGAGACCGTCGTGGGTCGTTGCCGTGATCTGTTTGGCGTTGACCCCGATTGGTAGCGCGATCGAGCGTGAGAACGCTCAGTAGTGGCGCTCGCGTCGGACGTAGCGCTTGTGCTTCTTCTCGGTGTCTTCCTCATGCTCGCCGGAAACGGTCAGGATGTCGTCCTGCACCTCGGTCTTAACTTCTTCGGGCTTGATCCCCGGAACGTCGGCACGGATCACGAGGTTGCCATTGTCACGCTGCACATCGATCGCGGGCGTCCAATTGCGGCCGCCCCGATCCGCGAGGCTGTCAAACATGCGATCAAAGCGATTGCGGAGTTCGCTCAGCTCGCCGAACGGGTCCCAGCGTGTGAGTGCTGAGGGTATGGGTGGTCTCCGTGCTGGTTCGTGTGCTTGCCAGGTTGGAAGAGGCGCTCGACATGCTGTGCGGATCGCGTGAGCCCTATCGCGGACCGCGTCTCGTGCGCTCGCTGGGTGGTGCGGGTGCGGGTGTTGCGGGGCGGCGGAGGCGGTATCCGGCACTCGTGTGTCCTGCGGGGTCGGTGTTTGTGACGCGGTCGATTGTGTGCCCGGCGAGCTGGAGGTCGTATATGGCTTGGGCAGGGGCTTTGACTCCGCACTCGCGTAACGCCGCGAGTGTGACCGCGCCGCTGTCGTCGCGTTCGAGCAGTGCGAGCGCGCATGCGAGCTCGCGTTCTCCCTCGGTTCCTGGTCCAGGATGGCCGGCGTGGGCGGTGGCGTGGTTGGTCGGGCCCGAGCTCATCAGCTGATTGGCGAGGCGGGCACCGGAAGGCTCTCGGGCATGCCTTGGGCACTACGCGAGAGGTTGCGCCGATCGGCGGTGATCGCCTGCCTGTACACGCGTTCATAGCCCGCGGCGATGAGCGATACGTCGTAGCGCTCGGAGACGCTCGCGCGGCACCGCACCGGGTCGATCGAGCCGAGGCGCTTGACAGCGTCGGCCATCTCGGTCTCGTTGGCGACGAGGAATCCGTTCTCGCTTTCGATCACGATCTCGCTCGCGGCGCCCTCGGGGAACGCGATCACCGGGGTTCCGCACGCGAGCGCTTCGACCATCACCATCCCGAACGGCTCACGCCAACGGACCGGCATCAGGAACCCGGCAGCGTTCGCGAACAGCTCCGTCTTCGTGGTTCCCGCGACTTCGCCGATGTAGCGAACTCGTCGCCCGTCGATATGCGGCTCGACCTGTTCGTGGAAGTAGCGTTCCTGCCCGGGCTGCACCGGCCCGGCCAGCACTAGCCTGCGGCTCGCCAACCTGGCGGCCCTGATCGCGAGGTGTGCCCCTTTGATCGGATCCATCCGCCCGACCCACAGCAGGTAGTCCTGCTTCTCGCCACGCAGCGGCCAGTCGGCTACGACGATCGGGTTGGGCACGACACCGGCGATCCGCACACCGACCGGAGCGCTCCCGGCTTGCGAGCGGCTGATCGCGACCAATGTCGCCTTATGGCCGTGGCGCTGATAGATCGCCATCGTCTTCTCGACGAACGGTCCGTGAAGCGTGTGCACGAGCGGAGCGGCCAATCGACCGGCCATCGCTAACGCGGTGAAGCCGGAGTGATCGTGCACGACATCGAATGGCGTTCGACGCTCGGCGGCCAGATCGATCTGATCCCACGCATGCGAGACGTGATCTGACTCGCACAGCGCGGAGCCGATCTCATCCGGGTGCGCGGCCGCGAGCGGCGTAATCACCCGCGCGCTCGACTGCGACCCCGGCGCGGCGAATAGCGTCACGTCATGGCCGCGCGCAACCAGTGTTGTGCAAAGCAGGTCAACGACCGCCTCGATCCCCCCATACCCGCACGGTGGGACCGAGATCCACGGCGGTGCGAGCACCGCGATCCGTAGTGGATCGATGCGCGGGCCTGCCTCTGGGAGCAGCCGCAGAGCACGCATTGTGGGACGTGCATCCCGACTGAGTGTGTGGGGCGTCATCGTGCCCCGCCCGCCGACCGGCCCATACATCGCGGGCAGCGCTCAACGGTCAGTCTTCCAACCCGCGGCCTAAAGCTCAGTCCACAGCGCGGACTGTTCAGGAACGACTCTCGATCACTCATGGACGGTCCCAGCCTCACGGGCTAGATCGCGCCTGGCGGCTAACGCGACGCCTTTGGCTTCGCTCGGCTCTTGGCTTTGGTGGATCCAGCCGCCGACGCACGACCGTTCTTGACGGCGGCGTGGCCGTTCTTGGAAGCGGCCTTCGTCAGATCCTTCTGGAGATGCTCGAGATCGCGCTGCAACGCCTTGCTCATTTTCTTTAGGTCGCGGCGAGCGTCGCGGAGCAGCCGCTGGACGTCCTTGCGGAGATCACGCGCGCCGGCTCCCAGGCTCCCGCCGATCGAGCCGAGATCGTCCTGGGCGACTCCGAGTGTTTGGGAGACATGGTCGATTACCCGCGAGTCTCCCTCGGTCTTTGCCTTCGCCGATTCGGTTGCGCGTGTCGTTAGGGTTGGCTTCGTTTTCGTTGCGGCCATCGGGACTCCGATTCATTTTGGTTTGTGTAGCTCACGGTATTGGGCCGGTGAGCGGTTTGTGAGCGCTCTTCGCCGTGCCCGCTGTGTGGTGAACTACCTACACAGACACCTGGCGGGAGCGGCCGGAATGACTGGCAGACCTACGGAAGGCGAGGCAGCCCACTGAGCGCGACTCGACATCCGCGAGGGAGCGTGGCTCAGACAAGTTCTCCGCGGTCGATCAACTCGCGATGCAGCACCTGGTGGTAGGCGTTGCGCACGACCAGCTCGAACGGGTGCCGCTGAGCGGCGCACAGGTACGCCACCCGCTGGGCCTCGTCGAGCGTTTCGAACGTAACCCCGTTTCGCTCGCCGGCCAGCGTGATCTCCCAGCCTCCGCCATTGAGACCTACGCGCACCGTCGGGCGGCTCACCATGCGAACAATGCTCCCAGCGAAGGACCGCGGCTGGATCAGCTCAAACCCGACCGCGCGTGGGGGGAACTACCGATGCGGGGTGGTTGCCGGACCGGGCACGATCATAGGGTCCGTGCCCGCCCCCGAAGATCCGGACTCGATCACATGACCACAGCTCACGTTGACATCATCGATCGGAGCGTCGAGAAGGCGCACGTCTGGATCAAGGACACGGCCGAGGAAGTCGGCACCGCCGACAGCCACCAGGCCTACCGGGTTCTTCGTGCGTTCCTGCACGC
>JBKQJQ010000126.1:0-4604 GCA_052147875.1 Solirubrobacteraceae bacterium
CTCCACAAAAAGACCCCGCCGGAGCGAACACCCAGTGATGGCGGGGCGGACGGGCCGCCGCCCGGTCCGCGAACTATGTAATCGAATTCCATAGTTCTCTCCACAGTTCGCGGACCACCTAGCGGACCCCACGAGCACGACCATGGCTTGTCGCACGAGCCCACGATCAGCTCACTCAGCGTCCGGCTGCGGCGGCTCGGCTGCGCCGTCGGTCAGCGGCGCGCGTGCCGGCCGGTTCTCGATCGCGTCGGCAACGCCGGTCATCGCACTCGACAGGTCACGCAGAGCGCTCGCCACCGCACTACCTGAGTCGCCTTCCGACGCAATTCCGAGACGGGCGACGACTCGGTCGACGCGAGCCCATGCGTCCTTCGGACCGGGCCGAGCGCCACCGGGACGCAGCTCGTAGGACAGCGTCATCCCTGCCGAGTCCGCGATCGGCTTCCACACAAAGCCCGGATCCTCCATGCACTCTCTGATCGCGGCTGCGCGGCCCGCCGCCGCCTGCGCGATATGACGGATCCGGCTCGCGAAACGAGCGTCGGGCGGAGCCATCCGACTCTGCTCAAGCGCGATCTCCCACTCATAGCTGGCCATCGCGTAGTCCTGACCCTGCCGCCCTCGCTCCAACTCCATGGCCTCCTCGGCCATCCGCTCCCACATCTCCGGCGGGCGGTCATCAGGCTCCAGGAACTCGGCCGCCCGCAGAGCCGGCGGCGCGGGAAGCGCCGTCACACCGTCGCCCTGCTCCAGCATCCGCGCCAACTCAGACCGACGGACCAACCACTTCCGCTGCCCAGCCCGTGTCGCCTTCAGCTGACCCTTCGCGATCCACGACCGGACCGTCACCGGCCGAACCCGCATCTCCTGCGCGAACTCCGCGACCGTCAACCAGGGATCGTCGTGCGGATTGGGCTCGGGATCGTTCACTCGGTCTCCTGGGCTTAGCGCTAAAAGTTATCAGCGCTGTTGGCGCTATTAAGCTACCATGCGATCTGGTCGTCCGCCAACGAATCGAGCAGGGTTCTCGGAAGTCGTCAGATGTTCGCCCGGTCCAACTCATCAGCAGCGTCGATGAGCAGGTTCCTGTGAGTGGCCGTGCCCGAGCGCAGCGGCCGGTCGCGCCAGTGGAGCGGATCCTCTACACGCGCGAGGAGGCCGCTACGGCGCTGGGCATGAGCGTCGACACGTTCGAGCGGCGTGTACAGCCGTTCATCCGCGTTGTGCCCTGCGGAGCGCTCGTCCAGGTGCCGCCTGACGAGCTGCGGCGCTGGGCTCATGACAACGCACGCTCGTTCTTCAAGCAGACCGCTTGATGCCGCCTGACCCAGGCGTACGCTGGATGGACCCGGATCAGGAGACGGTTGTGCCCGAGTACCGCAAGACAAAGACCGCAGGCGTCTACGTGCGCCACCAGGCGCGGTGCCCCGCCAACGGCGGCGACGGGGCGCGATGCCGGTGCCGGCCGTCATACCGCGGCCGTCGCTGGGATTCGGGCAAACAGGACATGGTGTGGTCCGCGACGTTCGCAGACCGCGCCGAGGTCCTCAGCTGGCTCGCCGCCACGCTCAAGGGGCAGGAGGCTGTCGATGAGGCCGAAGCGGCTGGCCCGATGTTCCGCGAGCTTGCCGACGAGTGGCTTGACGGTGTGCACAAGGGCGCCGTGGGGCGTCGGCGCGGCAAGAAGGGCAGCGGGTACTCCCCAACGACGCTGGAGGGCTACGAGCGATCGCTCCGATACGTCCTCGCGCCCGAGTTCGGAGGCCGGCCGGCGGGAGAGATTGACGACCGGGAGTGGCAGACCTGGGTCGACCGACTCAGTCGTGAGGGCCTGTCGCGTTCGCGCATCGCGAACCACCTTGCCGTTGCTCGCGCGATCTACGGCTGGGCGAGCCGCCCGACGCGCCGGATCGTCGAGCGCAACCCGCTCCTGGGCGTCGAGCTGCCGCCGAACGATGAGAAGCCGCGCACGAGAGTCGCGAATGCCGACGAGGCGGCCGCCCTCATCGCCGTCTTGGATCCCCCCGACATGGTTCCGTACGCGCTCGCCTTCTACGCCGGCCTGCGGCGTGCCGAGATCAAGCGGCTCGATTGGCCCGACGTCGAGCTCGACGGCTACCGCCTTGTCGTGCGCAAGGCCAAGAGCCGGGCAGGGACAGGCCGGCGGCCGCCGATCGCCGAGCCGCTTCGGCCGATCCTGCTCGGTGAGTTCATGCGGCAGGGGCGGCGGGACAGCGGAGCGGTGAGCGCCGTCTCGGTTATGTCGGGCAAGATCGCCGAGCGCGCACGCAAGCGCTGGGCCGCCGCTGGCCTCGAGCCGATCACGCTGCACGAGTGCCGACACACCTACGCAAGCTTCCTGATGGCCGCCGGCTACACACTCCGGGAGCTGATGGAGTACATGGGCCACAGCTCGCTGCAGGCGACCGAGCGCTACGTCAAGCTCTTGACACCTCTCGACGAAACCGATCCAGCCGACCGCCTGAACGCGTATCTACGCCGGCGCACTCAGTGAGCTGAGCGGGCGCTGAGGACTGACGGACAAGCTTCGTTAGTGATGAACGCACACGAGTCGGAAAGCTCCAGCACCCGCTTGACAGGCGAAGAGCCGCCCGGACAGGCACTCCTGCGCTACATGGAGTGGTGGTGCGAGGCGAACTCCTGGGCGGGATGGCGGATTGACCTTCAGATAGCGATGGCCCGTGCCGAAGACCCGGCCTTCAACTGGCTCGTCGAGCAGGCCGGCGGCTGGTGGTGGTGGCCGAGCGACGTCGACGGCGTTGTCTTCCGGCCTGGATCGTTAGCTGAGCTCAGAGCGACACCCGAGGTGAAGCAGACTGGATGAGATGAGTTGATCGGGCGGGCCGCGGCTGGCGATAACCTGAGTACATGAAGCCGGCGCAGACGAGCATGGCCTCGGTGATCGAGGAGCCCGAGATGTCCGATCAGGAACGAGCTGCGAGGCTCGAAGCGCTCTGGCGACGAATGCTCGATCCGGATGGTCTGGATTGGCAGACGCTCGAGAACGTCGAGCAGCTGACTGATCGCAGTCAATAACGGGAATGACGGCCGCTGACCTGCTGAGCGGTGAGGACCCGTTCGTGCTCGATACGTCCACGTGGTGGCGAGCTCGGAAACTTCCGGCGGATCTGGCTCAACCACTCGGAGCGGCGATAGTCGCCGGCCGGGCGCTGATCACTCCGATCGTGCGGATCGAGATTCTCTATTCGACCCGGACCGCCTCCGAGTACGCGCAAGTCGACGCTGAGCTGTCCGCGATGCGGATGCTCCGCAACGATCGTGCTGCCGCAGACGCGGCCATGTCGGCGCTACGTGAACTTGCGGAGCGCGGAGACGGCTACCACCGAGTGCCGCTCCCCGACGCCCTCATCGCCGCGGCGGCCGCCGAGCAGGGAGGTCTCGCCGTGCTGCACAGGGATGCGCATTTCGACTGGTTGGCCGAGGTCCTCGCGTTCGACAGCGTCGCTCTCCCGGTTTCGTAGAACGGCACCCTGAGCGAAGTCTCGAGACCCGGATCTCGTGCAGGTCCCGTGACAAAACAGTCCAATTTCCCGTCCAAAATTGGCCGAATCGCCCGGAACCGCTGGGAAAACGAGCGGAATCATAATCCGCGTGTCGGGGGTTCGAGTCCCTCCTCCGGCATGTCTCCCAATACGGCGCCAGACGCCGTAATCCGGCTCCAGAGCAGGACATTTGCCTGCTTTCGAGGCGAAATGTGGCGACAGGGGCCGACGCCTCTTTGCAGGCAGGTTGCCTCCGACGGAGCGCGGTTGGGAGACACATAGGCGGCAGCTGCAACTCCGATAGGAGGCAGACCGGGAGGTAAGCGCGCGGATTCGCGTTGCCGCCCGGCACCAAGAAGCGCGCCGCCGGGGGAGCCGCTGGCGCAAGAAGTGGCTAGGTGATTGGCGGCGGGCTTGCCGTCAACGCCTTCAGCGCTGCCGCTGTTTCGTGGAGCCACCCAGGCTCCGTAGGCGATCGCTGCGAGCGAAGGCGATCGCCTCACGCGCCGGACGGTGCCGGTCACTGGTCTCGCTGCCATCACACCAAAGCTGCCGTATCACTTCGAGCTCCAGTATCCGCCGGCCTGGGCCAGAGCGATATGGCCAGCGCGTCGGCTTCCACCCGGCAGGCGGCGCCGACGGTGAGGTCGGGCGCGTCGAGGGTCCGCGCGCGGAGCTCATAGCCAGTGGCCAACTCGACCACCACCTCGACACTGCGGCCCAGGTCGACGATGTCGGTCACTCGCCCCCGACCGAGGTTGACGGTAGACAGGTTGGCGCCCAATGGCGAAGGTTCCGGGCGGACTCGGAGGGCTTCGGGCGGGACCTGCCACAGTAGGTGAGTGCCGGGCGACAGACCCGCGGCGAGGGCGACCGGGACGCCGCCACCTGAGACGCTCGCGACTCGGTCCCCGCCGGCGAGCACCTCGCCGTCAGCACCGGCCACACCCTCGAAGAGGTTGTCGATGCCGAGCAGGCGACCGATCTCGGCCGAGGCGGGACGCTGGTACACGTCGCGGCAGGTCCCGGCCTGGAGCACCTGCCCGTCGCTCAAGACCACGATCTCGTCGGCCAGCATCG
>JBKQJQ010000127.1:0-9491 GCA_052147875.1 Solirubrobacteraceae bacterium
ACGGTCGCCCGCTTGCCCTCGACCTCGTCATCAGGCCACCTCGCGAGGACAAAGCGTGCGATCGTGCGCTGACCACCTTCGTAATCGCCGTACAGCAGGTCGATCTGTACGGGTTGGTGAGCCTGGATCATCCGGCGGACCTCGTGGAACCTTGGGTCGCTCCGGTCGCGCATCGCGCCGAGCCAATAGCCGGTGTCGCCGGCCGGGATGTAGAGGTCTATCTGTTGACTGCGAAAGTCATCGAGGTCTGGGCGATCGCTGACCGGCGCGCGCGGACCTACGCACCAGCCATGGATGACCGCCAAGCCGCTGCCGCCGTTGCGCAGCGCCATCGCGAAGTAGATCGCCTCGTCGCCGACGAACAACGCGCCACCGTGGCCGGGGACCGTCAGCACCTGTTCATCGCCGAACCGCAGCCGCTCGGTCGGGTCGTCGTCACGCGACGGGATCAGCACCGGGCGCATGCCGACCAGCAGCGACTGCTCGGCCACGCGCGCCGAGCGGTTGGCCGACTTGACCGAGCTGAACGTCGCGATCGCGAGCACCAGCGTGCCCCCGGCTGTCGCGAGTGATGAGATCGTGACCCAATCGGCCATCGAACCCGACCCTACTGAGACGACCGGACCCGGTGGAGCGCCCCGAGCCCGGCGGCCTGGCGGTTCTAGATCTTCTGGACGTTGATCTCCTTGGGGCCCTTGGGGCCTGCTTCCTCCTCGTAGGACACCTTGGCGCCCTCCGGGAGTGAGCGATAACCGTCCGCCTGGATGCTCGTGTGGTGTACGAACAGGTCGCGGCTGCCTTCATCGGGCGTGATGAAGCCGAAGCCCTTCTCGTCGCTGAACCACTTGACTGTTCCGGTTGGCATGGGAGTCTCTCCTCCGTGCTTGAAGTGCTGCTCGCGGAGGTCCTAAGTACTCCGAGGCCTGCACCCTGCTTGTCACCACCCGTCATCGACGAGCGGCCTTGCGCGCGGCACGGTAGCACGGTCGCCCGCCGGTGCCCCATCCGGCACGAAACCGTTCACCGGCTGGATACAGAAATGATCGGTGCCAGTGACGCAGGGCATGACGGCATCGCAGGTCGCGCCTAGCCCGAAACCGTCACAGGCATCATCTGTGCCGAGATGGACGATCCGATGACCCTCGGCGCAACTGCCGCGATTCCGCTCAGCGAGATGACGGTTCGCGCCACGCGTTCCTCGGGACCCGGCGGCCAGCACGCCAACACCTCGGCCACCCGCATCGAGGCGAGCTTCGACGTAGCCGCCTCGGAGGCGCTGACCGACGTGCAGAAGCGCCTGATCATCGAGCGGCTCGGCGCGACCGTCACCGCGGTCGCGCAGGACGAGCGCAGCCAGGCACGCAACCGCGAGCTCGCGCTCGAGCGCCTGCAGAGCCGGCTCACGTCGGCCCTCACCCCGCGTCGCCCGCGGCGACCAACGAGGCCCCCCGCCGCGTCGGTGCAGCGCCGCGAGGCCGACAAGCGGCGCCAGTCCGAGCGCAAGCGCGAGCGTCGACCGCCGGAGGCCGACGAGTGACACGTTGGTTCGTCGACGGGATGAACGTGATCGGGGTTCGGCCAGACGGGTGGTGGCGCGATCGCGACGCGGCGATGCTGAAGCTCGTCGACCTGCTCGAGCGCTGGGCGGCAGCCGAGGGCGAGGACGTGGTGGTCGTCTTCGAGCGCAAGCCGTCGCCACCGATTCGCTCGACCGTGATCGAGGTCGCGCACGCCCCCCGCCCGAAGCACGACGCCGCCGACGACGAGATCATGCGCCGGGTGCGGCTCGAGCCACGGCCGGAGCTTGTGCGGGTCGTGACCTCGGACCGGTGGCTCGCGGACCGCGCCGGCGCCGCGGGTGCCGGAGTCCACGGGGCCGAGATGTTCAGGGCGATGCTGGATTCTGTATGACCTCTTACCGGTCCTTGCCACAATCTGGGTATATGGCCGATCAGTCGCAGCGACGCACGCCACCCACTGCCGAGCGGCCGTCGCCGCCCGCCAACCGCCCACCCGGATGGCGGCGTACGCCCACGCCGACGATGGGGCGCGGCCGGGATAGTCAGCAGCAGCCGTCTCCGTCGCGCTCGCGATGGTGGATCGCGGCGGCGGTCGCCGCGCTGCTGGCGCTCAACCTGTGGATCTCCTCGCAAGCGCTGAAACCCAACGCGCCGGTCCGGATCCCCTACAGCCCGACGTTCCTGACGCAGGTCAAGGACGGCAACGTGGAGCAGATCTCGTCGACGGGTGACTCAATCCAGGGGACGTTCAAGAACGCGATCCGCTACCCGCCCAACGAGACCACCGTTCAGCCGACGACGAGCTTCTCGACCCAGGTGCCGTCGTTCGCCAACAACTCGCAGTTGTCGAGTCTGCTGCAGGACGAGGGCGTCACGATCGACGCCCAGGCACCCAGCGGCGGCCCGTCGGTGCTCGAGAGCTTGATCTTCGGCTTCGGCCCGACGCTGCTGCTGATCGCACTGTTCGTGGTGATCATTCGCCGTGCCAGCGGTGGCGGCGGGGCCGGCGGCCTGATGTCGTTCGGCCGCTCTCGCGCGCGGCGCGTCGAGGCCTCCGACCAGCAGATCACGTTCGAGGACGTCGCCGGGATCGACGAGGCCAAGGAGGAGCTGACCGAGATCGTCGACTTCCTCAAGGAGCCCGACAAGTACCTCAAGCTCGGAGCGCGGATCCCCCGCGGCGTGCTGCTCAGCGGCCAGCCCGGAACGGGGAAGACGCTGCTCGCGCGGGCGGTCGCCGGCGAGGCGGGCGCCCCGTTCTTCCACATGTCGGCATCCGAGTTCGTCGAGATGATCGTCGGCGTCGGCGCCTCGCGAGTGCGCGACCTGTTTGCCCAGGCCAAGCAGTCGGCGCCCGCGATCATCTTCATCGACGAGCTCGACGCGGTCGGCCGCTCGCGCGCCTCCGGTGGCCCGAACATCTCTGGTGGCCACGACGAGCGCGAGCAGACGCTCAACCAGATCCTGACCGAGATGGACGGCTTCAGCCCGCGTGAGAGTGTGATCGTGCTCGGCGCGACCAACCGGCCGGAGATTCTCGACCCGGCGCTGCTGCGGCCGGGCCGGTTTGATCGCCGCATTTCTGTGTCGCCGCCCGATCGCGCGGGCCGCGAGGCGATCCTGCGCGTTCATACGCGCTCGGTGCCGCTTGCCCCGGACGTCGTCCTCGGCGCGATCGCCTCCTCGACGCCCGGGATGGTCGGAGCCGACCTCGCAAACGTCGCCAACGAGGCAGCGCTGCTGGCGGCCAAGCGGGGCCACGAGAAGGTCGCGCGCCAGGACCTCAGCGACGCGCTAGAGCGGATCGTGCTCGGTGCGGAGCGCAAGGTGATGATCTCCGACGAAGACCGCCGCCGGACCGCCTACCACGAGGCGGGGCACGCGATCATGGGGATGCTGACCCCGGGCGCCGACCCGGTCCGCAAGGTCTCGATCATTCCCCGCGGCCAGGCGCTCGGCGTCACCTTCTCGGCACCCGACGCCGACCGGTTCAACTTCGACCAGCGCCATCTGCTGGCGCAGATCAAGGTCGCGCTCGGCGGCCGCGTCGCCGAAGAGGTCGTATTCGGCGACCTGACGACCGGCGCCGAGTCAGACATCCAGCAGCTGACCCGGATCGCCCGCCACATGGTCGGGCGCTGGGGCATGAGCCCTGCGATCGGACCGATCGCGGTGCTGCCTGCCGACGGGATGGGACCGCTGCTCCCGGGCGTCAGCGAGACGTCCGAGCAGACCCAGCGGATGATCGACGAGGAGGTGCGCCGGATCGTCGAGACCGCGCACGAGGAGACGCTGGAGACGATCGCGACGCACCGCCACCAGCTCGAGGCGCTCGTCGCCGCACTGCTCGAGCACGAGACGCTCGACGAAGCCGACGCCTACGCGGCTGCCGGGATGTCCCGAAACCCAGAGGCCGAGCCCGAGGAGCCGGCCCCGGTGATCCCCCAGGCCTGACGCCGGTCAGAGCGCGCGCCGGCCCGCGAAACCCGCCTCGGGCGCGTGCCAGAAGCCGATCTCCTGCTCCTCGTCGACGAGCCAGCAGAGGTAGATCTCCTCGCCGTCACGAACGGCCGGGAAATCGACCAGGCCGCGCTCGACGTCGCGCACGACGATGTCGACGGCCTCCAGCTCGCCGGCCGCGCGGCTGAGCTCGACCAGCGAGCGCGCCACCGCACGCCCTGGATACGACCCGCCCGAGTTCTGGTCGAGCGCGGCGACCGCCTTGCCCGCCTCCGGGCCGAGCGCGACCAGCTCCCGATGCGCCTCACGAATCCAGCCGATCCGCTCGGCGACCCAGCCCATCACCGCGCTAGCCTGCTCGAGCGTGTAGTGGCGTTCGTGAAGCATCGAGCGGCTCAGTCGCCGAGCCGCGTGATCCGCGCCAGCGCCTCATGGCACTCGACCACGCGCTGCTTGACCGGATCGTCATCTTCGCGGTCGTGGACCAGATCCCAGGTGCGATCCGCGATCTCGCGGGCGTTGTCGGGCGTCGCGCTGTCCCACAGCCGGTCGACAAGTTGCAGCTCGAACGCCTGGATCTGGTCCGCCGGGTCGCCGGGAGCCATCCGCGGCAGCGGCTCGCCGGTCGCCTCCTTCCACATCCCGGTGGCCACCAGCAATCGGTTTCGGAGCGTGATCGGATCCATCTCCAACGTCAATCCTAAGCATCTGGACGACGACGCTTCGCGAGCCCGGCCCGGCTCATTCACGATTCGTTTACAGGATCAGTCCGGAGCCTTGATCTGGGTCCGCAGCACCGCGTCGAAGGCCCGGTCCCCCAACGCGACTCTGAGCTTCGGCAGCACGTGCGCGATTGGGGTCACGCGATAGCGCGGGCGAGGCCTGTCGGCGTTGAGCGCGCGCTCGATCGCGCGCGCGACCTGCTCGGGCTTGCCGGCGATGAAGCTCTCGTCGGTCTCGGCGTCGGCCTTCGCGACCGCAGCGTGGTAGGCCGCATAGGGACCGGCATCGCCCTGCTCGAGCGACCTGTTGGCGGTGGCGGTGAACTCCGTCCGGATCGGCCCGGGCTCGATCACGATCACCTGGATGCCGAACCCGCGCACCTCGAACCGGAGCGCATCGCTGATCGCCTCGATCGCGTACTTGGAGGCAGCGTAGGCGCCCGCGCCCGGGAGTGTCACCCGCCCCGCGACCGAGCTGACGTTGATGATCCGGCCTTTGCCCGAGCGCCGCATCCCGGGCAGCACCAGCTGCGCCATTCGCACATAGCCGAACACGTTGGTCTCGAATTGAGTCCGCACCGCATCGAGCGGGACGGCCTCGATCGCCCCGCTCACCGCGTAGCCCGCGTTGTTGATCAGCGCCCCGACGGAGCCGTGCTCGGCTTCGACAGCTGCGACCGCCGCCTGCATCGACTGCTCGTCGAGCACGTCGAGCGCCAGCGTCCGGCAGCCGGAGCGCTCCAGCTCGGCGATCGGCTCCAGCCGCCGGGCGGTCGCGTAGACGGTGTTGCCGCGCTCCGCGAGCGCCAGCGCGGTTGTGCGCCCGATGCCCGACGAGCAGCCCGTGATCAGGATCGCTCCGGCGTAGCTCATCGCGGCTGCAAGCTAGTGGATCAATTGAGCGCGGGCAACCGCTGCTCGAGGCTCAGCAGCGGCGCGAACAGGTCCCCGTCGTGAGCGTGGCGCGCCAGCACCTGCTGTGTCTCGAACGTCAGCAGGTCGGGGTCGGCGGCCTCGCGGCATGCCGACACCTCCTCCCACGACACTGGAGCCGAGACCGTCGCGGGCTCGCGCGCGCGTACCGAATACACGGTCACGGTCGTCTTGTGGGCATCGTTCTGACTCCAGTCGACCAGCACCCGGCCGGCGCGCAGCCGTTTGGTCATCCGCGAGACGACCAGTCCTGGCAGCCGCTGCTCGAGCAGCTCCGCGATCCGGCGTGCGAACGGCTTCGTCTGCTCGTAGCTGATCGGCGTGTTGAGCGGCACGTAGACCTGCATCCCCTTCGAGCCCGAGGTCTTGACGACACTCTCGAGCCGTAGCTGCCCAAACAGTCCGCGCAGGACGAGCGCCACCTCGCAGCACTCGATCAGCCCGGCCGGGGCGCCCGGGTCGAGGTCGAACACGAGCATCGTCGGGCGCTGCGGCTCCGCCGCAAAGGCGAGCGACGTGTGAAGCTCGACGTCGGCGAGGTTGGCGAGCCAGATCAGCGTCGCGCGGTCCTGCGCGAGCGTGTAGTTGACCCCCCCGATCTTCGACGTCTGCACCCACTCCGGGCGGTGCGACGGCGACTGCTTCTCATAGAAGTAAGGCTCATCGACGCCGTTCGGATAGCGCTTGAGCGTCAGCGGACGATCGCGCAGATGCGGTACGACGGCCTCGGCGATACGGGCGTAGTAGCTGATCAGGTCGCCCTTCGTGAAGCCGGTCTGCGGGAACAGCACCTTGTCCCAGTTGGTGATCTTCAGGCGTCTGCCGTCGGCGACCACCGCCAGCGCTCCGTCAGGGAGGCGCTCGACCTCGTCGAACAGGCTGTCACCTCGGTTGCCCAGCTCGCGCCCGACGGCGAGCGCCGGCTTGTCATCGCGCAGCCCCTTGTAGGAGGGCGCCCGCATCACGCCGTCTGAGGTCCACTCGCGAAACTCGATCTCGGCGACCAGCTCGGGCTCGACGAACACCGCGTTGCGGGGCAGTTTGGGGACCTGATCAAATGGCGCCTGCGCGCGGCGCAGCGGCGCCAACTTCGAGCCCAGCTCGGCCAGCGTCCGATCCGTGAACCCAGTTCCGACGCGCCCGGCGTAGCGCAGCTCACCGCCGTCCTCGAAGTAGCCCATCAGCAGCGCCCCAATCCTGTCCGTGCGACGTCCCTCGCCCGGAAGCCAGCCGCCGATCACCAGCTCCTGGCGCTGGTTGTTCTTGACCTTCACCCAGGCGCCGGTCCGTCGCCCCGGCTCGTAGCGCGACGTCCGGCGCTTGGCGACCACCCCCTCAAGGCCCTGGGCGGCGGTCGCCTCGAGCAGCCGCCGGCCGTTCTCAGGGTGCGCAGCAGGGACGCGCCAGGCAGGTCCGCTCAACCCCAACTCCTCGAGGCGCTCGCGCCGCTGCTCGTACGGCAGCGCCATCAGGTTGTGGCCGTCTAGGTACAGCAGATCGAAGATGGCGTAAACGACCGGTGTGCTGACCGCCAGCCGGCGGACCGAGCTCTGAGCGGTCACGTGCATGCGCCGCTGGAGACGCTCGAAGTTCGGACGCCCATCGTCGTCGAACGCGACCAGCTCGCCATCGAGCACCGCATCGCGCATCCCGAGGTCGCGCAACAGTCCGCGGACCTCCGGATAGCTGTCAGTGATCTCGCGCAGGTTGCGGCTCTCGAGTCGCAGGCGCCCGGGTTGCACGTATGCGATCGCGCGCACTCCGTCCCACTTGACCTCAAACCACCAACCCTTCTCGGGCCTCGGCAGGTCGCCGGCGCCGGCCAACATCGGCACGATCCGTTCCGGCATCGGCTCGCGCTCCGGGTCATCGGGGGGATCCATGCGGTGGATCAGCCAGTCCTTGGCGTCGTCGGGCCCGCGGCCGATCGGGAACAGCCCGTAGCGGCCGTGCAGCCGCTCCCCATGGAACGTGACCTCGACCTTGTGATCGTTGAACTCGTGCGGCTCATAGCTCCCCTGGTCCCAGATCCGCATCGTCCCGGCGCCGTACTCGCCCGCTGGGATGTCGCCCTCGAAGCGCAGATATTCGAGCGGGTGATCCTCGGTGTGGACCGCGAGCCGGTTCTCCTTGGGGGTCGGCGGGATCCCGTTCGGGATCGCCCACGAGACCGCGACGCCGTCGTGCTCGAGCCGCAGGTCCCAGTGCAGGCGCGTCGCATGGTGCTCCTGGACGACGAACCGACGGCCGTCCGCCGGCGCCCCGCCATCGTCCCCGGTCGGCTCGACCGTGCGCTCGAAGTCGCGCTTGCGCCTGTAGCTCTCGAGCTTCTCCTCGGCCATCCGTTGATTGTGCCGATGCGCTCCATTGCAGGCTAAGCACCACATGCAATCGACAAGCGTCGGCGCGTCCTAGAAGCTTCTTCGCCAACTTTTACGGATTCGCGCGATCATCTGCGCATGGCGCACGTACTTGTAGTCGACGACGAGCCCGCGGTCCGCAGGGCACTCGAGCGCGCGCTGCGGCTCGACAACCACGAGGTAACGCTCGCCGCCGACGGCGAGCAGGCGCTCGACGCGCTGGCTGACTCGCCCGCCGACGCGGTAATCCTCGACATCCTGATGCCGAAGCTCGACGGGCTGGAGGTCTGCCGTCGGCTGCGCAAGGCCGGCGATCGGACGCCGGTCCTGATGCTCACCGCACGCGACGCGATCGACGACCGGGTCGCGGGACTCGACGTCGGCGCCGACGACTATCTAGTCAAGCCGTTCGCGCTGCGCGAGCTGCAGGCCCGGCTGCGCGCCCTGCTGCGGCGCGCGGGCGACGGCTCGGCCGAGGGCGAGGTCCTGCGCTACGCCGACCTCGAGCTCGACCCGATCGCCCATGAGGTCCACCGGGGCGACCGGCTCGTCGAGCTGTCCAGGACCGAGTTCCTGCTGCTCGAGCTGTTCCTGCGCCACCCGCGCCAGGTCCTGACCCGCTCGACGATCTTCGAGAATGTGTGGGGCTACGACTTCGGCCCGACGTCGAACGCACTCGGCGTCTATATGGGCTACCTGCGCCGCAAGACCGAGGCCGGCGGCGAGTCGCGGCTCCTGCACACGGTCCGCGGCGTCGGCTACGTACTCCGGGACTAGGGACGCCGCGTGTCGCTTCGGCGACGACTAGCGCTGATCGCTGCCGCGTCGGTCGCGATTGCGGTGATGATCGCCTGCCTGGTCTGTTACCTGGTCGTTCGCGACCAGCTGCGCGGGCAGATCGACAGCGCCCTGCGCGCACAGGAGAGCGTCGTCCAGAACTACGGCCAGATCAGCCGCACATTGCCCGGTATCCCGGCCAGCGCCGGCGGCCCGGCTCCGTACGTGGACGTGGTGCTCGCCAACGGCCAGTCGGGCCAGTACCAGGGCAACGTCATCCTCCCGGTCAGCGCGAGCACGATCCAGGTCGCCAAGGGCACCGGCGCCCCCTTCTTCAGCGATGCGACCGTCGGCCAGGACCACCTCCGGGTGCTGACGTTTCACGTCACGTTCATGGTCGGTAGCGTGCCGGAGTCCGCGGCGCTCCTACTCGCTCGCCCGTTGAACGGCGTCGATGGCGTCCTGTCGAAGCTCCGCGTGGTTCTGTTGCTCGTGTTCCTCGGTGGAATCGCACTCGCGGCCGCGCTCGGGCGACTGGCCGGCCGGCGCGTGCTGGCGCCGCTGGCGGAGGTCGCGCAGGCGGCCGAGCACATCAGCCAGACCGAGGATCTGACCGGCCGGATCCGGGTCCACGCCGACGACGAGGTCGGCGCGCTGGCGACCCGCTTCAACTCGATGCTCGACCGCCTCGAGAGCTCGCGCGCGGCGCTCGACGAGTC
>JBKQJQ010000128.1:0-4377 GCA_052147875.1 Solirubrobacteraceae bacterium
CCCCGCCAGGTACTCCTGCAACGCCGCCTCGTCCCGACACGGATCCCCCACCTGACGCGCCGTCGTATCGAAGCCGATGAGGGCGCTGGCCAACCCCACCAGCTCGTCGCGACCCACCGCGATCGCCTCACAGACACGTTGCTCGGCGGCCGTCAGCGGCATCGTCAGGACCCTAACAACAGCCTGTACCGTATGGGGGAGATGACCGACGCGGTCGCAGATACCGACCTGGCGCACGAAGCCAAGTCGCTCATCGACCTCGCCGCCGAGCGCGATATCGCGCTCCGGCTGGTGGGCGGCCTCGCAATCCGTATGCTCACGCCCGAGCTTCCACCCCGGGGCCGCATGGGGCAGGACCTCGACTTCGCCTCGGCGAGCTCGACTCGGCGCGCGCTGATCGAGATGCTGGCCGAGCAGGGCTACGAACCCGACAAGAACTTCAACGCGTTGTATGGCAACAAGCAGCTGTACTTCGCCCACGGCAACACCGGCCTCGCGATCGACGTCCTGATCGACAAGCTGCACATGTGCCACACGCTCGAGTTCGCCGACCGCCTCAAGCGGATGCCTTACACGCTCGACGCGGTTGACCTCCTGATGTCAAAGCTCCAGATCGTCGAGCTCAACGAGAAGGATGCCGACGACTGCCTGCGCCTGCTCGTCACGTTCCCGCTTGAAGACAGCGATGACCCGAGCGCGATCGACCTCCGAGTCTTCCGCTCGCTCGTCGCCGATGACTGGGGCTGGTGGCGAACCGTGACGCTCAATCTCGAACGGATCACCGCGCTCCTGAACGGCGGCCCTCGCCCGGCGATCGAAGGCGGCAAGCTCGAAGCCAGAGCCCAGCTCCAAGCCCTCGGCGAGGCCGCGGAGTCGGCGCCAAAGAGCCGGCGCTGGAAGATGCGCGCGCGGATCGGGGAGCGCAAGCGCTGGTACGACGTGCCCGAAGAGACGCCGCACGAGTAGGACTTCCGAGTGCCGCCGGTGGGGATCGAACCCACGATCGACTTCGTGGAGATCGCCCAGCTCGTCGACAACTCCGGCGCGCCGCACCAGGAATGACCCGGGGCGCGGGTCCTCGCCCAGGTGCTTGCAGCTCGATGAGAACCGGCTAGCCACGAGCTCCTCCAGCCGCGTGGATTGCAGCTGAGCCGGACTCCGCGCCACCGCCAGATGCGCGTTTGTCGAGGAGCGGGTGCGCGTGGGGCGCCGGTCAGAGACCTGCTCTGCTGCGAGCGCGCTACTCATCGCGCTGCGGCGTTGCGGTCAGCGAGCCGTGCGGGGCGACGGGTACATGGTGAGTCCGTCGGCTAGGCGATTGGCGGCGTCGGGATCGTGCGCTGGCAGCAGCACGGTAGGCTCGCTCTGCGCGAGCTGCTTGATCGCACGCTGGCTGGCCAGCGACACGTCCGGGTTCGCGGTGACGCCGTCGACGCTATCGGCCAGGAGCAGGTCCTGGCGATAGGTGAGATCTCCGGCCAGGACATAGGTCAGCTCCGGCGAGCGGGCGATGATGCATACGTGGCCGGCCATGTGTCCGGGAGTCGAGACCGCGAGGATGGAGCCGTCTCGGGTCAGCGGCGCGGAGCGCGGGAACGGGCCGACCGCCGGGCCGTCGAGCGTGAACGGTTCGGGGTCGAACCATGTTGGCCAGGTCCTCGGTACCGCGCCGATCAGTCCGCGCTTGCGCCGCGCCGCAGTGAGGCATTCGGCAGAGGCGAGGATCCGACTGTGGGGGAAGTGGCGCAGGCCGCCCGTGTGATCGTGGTGCAGATGCGTCATTACGATCAGCCGCAAATCGCGCGAACCGATGCCCAACGCCTTCAACTGCGGGCCGATCTCCTCTTCCGGCGCGACGCGGGGGTCGATGCAGCATCTGAAGAACGGGTTCAGGCGGGGCATGTAGCCGCGATCGGACTTACGCGCGCTGTCGCCCGTGTCAACCAGAATCAGGCCCTCGCGATGCTCGATCAGGTAGGCGTAGATCGGGTGCGGGCCCGTCCACTCCTTGTCGAGCAGGATCCCGGCCCGACGGCGGATTGTTCCAAGATCTTGGGGACTTGCGACCTGCCGGACGTGGCAGTTGCCGGTGCCGGTTTGGATCGCGGTGATCTTCAACGAGGAGCATCCGTCTGCAGGCACGTAGGACCTGTCGCTTGATCGCAACCAATTGCCTTGTCCTGCCTCAGATTAGGGCGTAGCGCCCGCGTAGTCCCGTTCGCCCGCGCGTTCGCGAAACTGCTTCGGCCTAGCGACGTGTAACTCCGCCTGGCCCGCAAACAACCCCCAACGCGCGGGAAGGGTGCACCCGCCGAGGGCGCGGGGGACTTGTAGCGGATGGCTAGATCTGGCGCATGGACGTCGCGACGGTCTCAATCGTTTGCGGCGTGATCGAGTATCGGCTGATCGCCTTGCTCGCCATTCGTGTCGCTTGCTTGGGTGACGCGAGCGCCCGGGCAATCACGAACGCGAGCGCAGCACCGCTCGGGGGATCTCGCAGAACCGGGGTCAGCTGCTCAGTGCTGGCGTGGTAGCACCCGCGGCGCGTGAATGCACGTGCAAGCTCGGCGACTACCGCTCGCCTCGAGACCTTATATGCGGCCGCGCCGAGCAGCAGCGCGATCGTGCCGTGCGTGCGAGCGCCCGCCGTGCCTACTCGCGGCGGTGAGGCGAGCCGCTCGCCCATCGTGAGACGAACCTGCAGGTCCGGGATGTTGACGCCACTCGCGGTCGCGTTGGCCGGTTCGACGGTTCGCGGATTGCACTCGATGTACTGCGGCGCTCCCTGCTTATGCAGGTAGTCGAGCGTTAGTCCTCCATGCCACGTGAGCGCTTCGCCGAGGATCGCGACGTCGCGCCGCGGTTGCGGATGATCGACGCTCAGGCGGGCTGCAGCGCTGGGGCCGATCCCGGTCCCGACCTGCACACTTGTGTGCGCAGCCACCAGGCGCCCGCGATCGAACAAAGCTTGGACCTGCCCGTACTGACCGGCAGCAGGTTCTTGCGCCATCAACGGCCCGCCGGTCGCCGCGAGCAATTCGTTAATAGCCGCGGTGCGCGATCGCTCGTCACTCACAAGACGCACACCGCGGCCGGCGGTGCTGAACGCGGTCTTCAGCCAGTATGGAAACGTCAGCCCCGTCAGGTCGCCCTGATCGGCGACAAGGCGCCACAGCGGCTGCGGTAGCCCGATCTCGTCGACCAGCCGGGCGAACTCGATCTTGCTCTGCACCCGCCCAAACGAGGCGATGTCCGCAACCGCGACCGGCACACCCGACAGCAATGGACCGGCAGCGGCGAACAGCCACGCCTGCTCGTGAGTCGGGAACACGACGTCAATCTGACGCTCGTCGACCACCCGCTTGACGAGCTCCAGATAACGAAGCGGATCGGACCCGGAAGTCGGACACCGATGGACCTTCCTCACCCATCGGCTCAACCGGGCAATACATAGCGGATCCGGATCAAGAGCCTCCACGTGATAGCCGACGGGGCCCAAACACGTCACGACCTCCCGCGCGCTCAGACTCGAGCCTTCCGACAGCAGCACACGGATCACACCCACACGGCCAGTGTCCCATTCGCAGCCCCAGCGGCCGCGAGACACCCGCTCTTATCTCCAGACGTGCCTCTCGCCACTCGCGACGCCGAACCTGGCAACACCGGCTGCTGCGCTACCTGTGAGAGCGATCGGCTCTGCTGGCGGGCTGCCTCGCACGGTCGTTGTCGGGGTCACCTTGACCGTTCAATGAGGGCGAGTGAACGCTGGCATGATCTCGGTGGAGAACCGCCGGACGCTCTGCCTGGTGGACTCTCCGCCGTGAAGTAGGACGTGCTGGACGCCGACCGCGCGCAAGGCTTCGAGTTCTGTAGCGATTCGGTCGGGCGTGCCGTACAGCGCGCTCGCCTCAGTTGCGCCAGTTAGCTTTCGTTTGACCGTACAGCACACGTACCCGGACTGTCGCGCCCTAGCACCGGCACGGTCACGCCAGACCGGTGACGACGCTGTTGCCCACCACCGGAAGGAGTCACGATCACTCCGACAGGCGCACTGTCAGCGGCTCGCGCTATCGGACAGATCGGGTCACGCGACCACGTCGGCGGTTGCGTGGCTGCTCCGTCGCGAGGCTGACCTGAAATACGCGCCGGATTTCATCCCTCAGAGGTAGCGGCGCAGCCGCGTGTCAATGGCCATCGGTTTCTCCCCACTGGCGGCCACTTAATTCTCCACTGGTGGCCATCGTTTGTCCCCGCTGGTGGCCATCGGATGTCCCCACCCGTGGCCATCGTTTCTCCCCAGCGGGGGGTTGGGTTGGGTTTAGGTGAGGGGCTTGACCCCCTTGCCGGCGGTCGCTTGCGCGAGCCGGTAGCTCTCCT
>JBKQJQ010000129.1:0-5436 GCA_052147875.1 Solirubrobacteraceae bacterium
CATACTGCGGCCTGGAACGAACATGAATACCTCGTGGCTGCTCGCGATGGAGTCGCTCTACCGCCGGCTCGGATCGCCACCAGATCTGCGGCCGGACTACGCTCGCTACCAGCGGCTTCAGGCGCTCTACTGCGCGCAGGCGTATTACCTTCATGGCACGATCTCTCGGGCCGAGATGTTGACGGCCGCGGCGGGGCTGACGCGATGGGAGCGATCGGTAGTGCGCCTCCTCGGTCCGGTCGTGGGGACGGTGCTGCGCCTCAGCCCGCCGATCATGCGCCGGCTGGGCGGCGCCGTCTACGATCGCATCGTCGGCCAGTACGCTGCGGTCGGACTCCGCCCGGCGCGCGATGTCGGCCGCTACAAGGACATCATCGAGGTCTTCGAGCGGGCTGGGACGCATAGGCTTGACGTCGGCGTACCCTCGTGACGCTCGGCACATGCGCCATATGCGGGGGGGCGACCGCGTTCGCCTTTGCCACGACGGATCGAAACCGTCGCCTTTCACTCGAGCGCTTCGACTACGACCGCTGTACGGCGTGCGGAACGCTCGCGTTGGTCTCGGTCCCGGATGACCTGGACCGGTATTACCCAGCGGAGTACTACGCGCTGCCGCACGACCGGGACGAGCTTCTGGCGGCGGCGACACCCGAGCGCTACAAGCTGGATATCGTGCGCCGGTTCGTTCCCGCCGGGCGGCTCGTCGAGATCGGGCCGGCCGTGGGTGCGTTCGCTGTGGTCGCGCAGGAGTCCGGCTATGAGACGAGCGCGATCGAGATGGACGCCGACTGCTGCCGGTTCCTGCGCGAGAGCGTTGGGATAGAGGTGCACGAGACTGCCGATCCGGCCGGCGCTCTCGCAGCCTTCGGCCCATTCGACGTGATCGCGATGTGGCAGGTGACCGAGCATCTGCCGAATCCGCGCGAGGTCCTTGCGGCGGCTGCGGCCGCTCTGCGGCCAGGCGGCGTGCTGGCGCTCGCGGTGCCGAATCCCGACGCGCTCCAGTTTCGGGTCTTCGGCTCGCGCTGGACGCATGTCGACGCACCGCGTCATCTGTTTCTGATCTCGGCCATGACGATGATCCGGATCGGGAGCCAGATCGGGCTGGAGGCCGTATTGTTGACCACGGTCGATCCTGGCACGCTAGGCTGGAACTTCTTCGGCTGGCGCGAGTCGCTGGCCGGCTTCGCGCGCGGACGCCGATTCGAACGGGCGCTGCGGCTGGCGGGATCAGTCGTCGCTCGTGTGATGGAACCCGTGGATCGCCGCGACCGCAACGCAGCTACCTACACGCTCGTCCTCCGGCGCCCTGGGGTTGCGGTCGACGAGACCGCGGCGCCGGGTTAGTCCAGTAGCCGCATCTCTGGCGCCCGCGCCGCGAACCGTCCGCCCCACTCCTTGACGTAAGAGTGCTGCTCCATGATCTCCCGGCGTAGGTTCCAGGGCAGGATCAGCACCACGTCGGGCTTCGTCTCGCGCAGCGCCTCCGGAGCGCGGATCGGAATATGGCTGCCCGGGAGCAGGTGCCCCTGCTTATGGGGGTTCATGTCGACGGTGTAGTCGATGAAGTCCGTCCCCACGCCGCAGAAGTTCAATAGCGTGTTGCCCTTGGCCGGCGCGCCGTAGCCGGCGATCGAGAGTCCTGCTCGCTTCAGCTCGATTAAGAACGAGAGGATCGCGCGCTTCTCGGCCTCAACCCGCCGCGCATAGGTGCGGTATGTGGCGAGCTCTTGGTAACCCGCGTCGCTCTCGCGCTGTGCGAGTTCGGCAGCGGCGCCGGTCTCGGGTTTGTCGGCGTCTTCGGCGTGCGCTCCGTAGATCCTCAGCGAGCCGCCGTGGGTGGGGAGTTCCTCGACGTCGAACACCCGCAGTCCATGCTCGGCGAAAACGCGTCGCACGGTGCAGAACGAGAAATAGCTGAAATGTTCGTGGTAGATCGTGTCGAACTGGTTCGCCTCGACCAGGCGGACGAGGTGCGGGAATTCCATGGTGATAACACCACCGGGCTTGAGCAGGATCTTCATCCCGCCCACGAAGTCATTGAGATCTGGCACGTGGGCAAGGACGTTGTTGCCGATTAGCAGGTCGGCGGCCGAGTCCGACGCGAGCGAGCGAGCGGTTTCGCGGCCGAAGAACTCGACCAGGGTCGGAATGCCCTTTTGCAGCGCCACCTTTGCGACATTCGCTGCCGGCTCGATCCCCAGGACCGGAACCTGGCGCTCGTGAAAGTACTGCAGCAGATAGCCGTCGTTGGACGCGAGCTCCACCACGTGGCTCCCCTGATCCAGGCCGAGCCGCTCGATCATCTGCTCCGCATATCGCCGGCTGTGCTCCAGCCAGCTGGTCGAGTAGGACGAGAAGTATGCGTACTCAGTGAAGATGCGATCCGGGGTCTCGAACTCCTCGAGCTGAACGAGTAGGCACTGCGAGCAGACGAACACTCGCAGCGGATAGAACGGCTCCATCGCATTGGCTTGCTCAGCAGTCAGATAGCTGTTGGCGAGAGGGGACATCCCCAGGTCAGCGAACACGTGCTCGAGCGGCGAGGCACAGAAACGGCAGGCGCTCTTCATCTCGGCGCGAGGCTAGCGGAAACGTCAGCGGTGACGCCGTCGGTCCAGGGCGTGGGCGAGCTCGGGCGGTAGCCGGCCGAGCACGGTGAGCACGGTGAGGAAGATCGCCGCTCCGGCGGCCGCGCGCAGCAACGGATGCAGACCGGCGATGAGCAGCGGTGTCGCGCCCGCGATGCCTGCGACCGCGATCGTCGTCACCGACGCGAGTCCTACAGGGATCCGTGCGGTGCGCTTGAGCAGCAAGAGCTGGCCAAGCGCCAGGCAGCTCTCGGCGATCACCGCGGCGATCGCGGCGCCGCGCGCTTGGTCGATCGGCACCAGGACCAGCGTAAGGACGATGTTCGCCAGCAGTGCCGCGCCGTTGGCGATCAGGAGGGCGCCATGGCGGCGCAGGGACAGCAGCGCGAATCCGGTCGCCATCGACAGGAACGTCGCGATCAACGCCAGGGCTTGAATCTGCAGCACCGGGACGGCCGGCGCGCCGGCCGTTCCGGCCAGACCCCGGATCACGAATGGCGCCGAGGAGACCAGCAGGAGCACGACGCCGACGCCTGCGATCAGCGATAGCTCGATGATCCGCTCAGTGGTTTTCACGAATCGCTCACGGTCCTCCCGGGCCGACCGGGCGAGGATCGGAAAGGCCGCGCCGATGGCGAGCGCAGGGACGCCGATCAGGACCTCGATAACCCGGAACGAGGTTGCGAAGTAGCCGGTCTGCTGTGCCGCGGCCACCAGCGACATCACCACGATCGTTACGCGGAAATAGAGCGTGTTGACAGCAATCGCCGCGGCGTAGGGGATCGTGTCTCGGATCAGCGGCCACCACTTCGTGCCCAGCAGCCGGGGCGAAAGCGGCATCGAGTGCCGCACGAGGGCAGCGGTGAAGCCGACCGACACCAGCCCGGCCGGAATCATGACGGTCAGGAACGGCAGCAGCCCGGCACCCACGAGCACCAGCGTCACGATCAACGCCACGCTCATCGCCTGACGGGCGATGTCGATGATCGACACCCAGCCGAAGCGCAACTCGCCCTGGAGCGGCACCGTCAGCACGTTGGCCAACGTCTGCAGCACCATCCCGATCCCGGCCAGCAGGGTCCCGAGGACGAGCGTGCCGTCGTAACCCGCCAGCCACGCGAACGCGGTGCCGACGAGCACTCCGAAAGCGCTCAGCTCGAGCCGGATGCCGAGCAGAACGCGCATCGTCTGCCGGCGATCCTCGCCCGAGCGCGTCGACCACTCTCGCAGGGCGATGTTGAACAACCCGGCATCGGTGAGCCCGCTGGCGATTGTCACGATCGCCACCACCGTCGTGTAGCGCCCGAAGGCCGGGATCCCCAGGTGGCGGATCAGCAGCGGCACCGAGATCAGCGAGAGCCCAATGGAAACGGCGTAGCCGCTCCCCAGGAGCGCACTGCCGCGGAGTGCCTTCGGCCCGGCCGCGGATGAGCCCACCAGGTCGCCGTCGGTCGCCTCCGGCGCAGCGGTGTCCGGAGGCACGGGCGCGCTCATCGAGCCCATGCTAGAGCCGATGCGGCGCCCGGCGAGGCGGGGCCACGGCGCGGTCGTCCGTCATAATTTCCGCCCGTATGGGCGCAGCAGATCTGAGTACGGCCATCACCCCCGGCGCCGGCTCGCCCGGAAGCGCGGCGCGGTGAAGGCAGTCATCCTTGCTGGGGGGCTGGGATCACGCCTGAGCGAAGAGACCGCTAGTCGGCCCAAGCCGATGGTCGAAATAGGCGGCAAACCGATCCTGTGGCACATCATGAAGATCTACGCCTCGCACGGGATCAATGACTTCGTGATCTGCCTGGGCTACAAGGGTTACATGATCAAGGAGTACTTCGCCAACTACTACTTGCACACCTGCGATATCACCTTCGACCTGGCCAGCGGCGACCTGGAGGTGCACCGGTCGGCCGCCGAGCCGTGGCGGGTGACGCTCGTCGACACGGGCGAACGAACGATGACCGGGGGCCGGCTCAAGCGTGTTCTCGAATACGTCGGGGACGACGACCAGTTCTGTTTCACTTACGGCGATGGGGTGTCAGATCTCGACATCCGAGCGCTCGTTGCCTTCCACCAGCAGAACGGGTGTGTCGCCACGGTCACCGCCGTGCGGCCGCCCGGCCGCTTTGGCGCGATGAAGATCGATGGTCTACTGGTTGACACGTTCGACGAGAAGCCACGCGGCGACGGCAGCTGGATGAACGGCGGGTTCTTTGTCCTCTCACCTCAGGTCGCGCGATACCTCGGCGGTGACGACACGGTTTGGGAGCAGGAGCCGCTCCGGATGCTGACCCGCGATCGTGAGCTCGCCTCATTCCGCCACGACGGGTTCTGGCATCCGATGGATACGTTGCGTGATCGCAACGAGCTGCAGCGCCTCTGGGACGCCGGCGACGCCCCGTGGCGGTCGTGGTGATGGAGCGGGACCTGATCGACGAGGCGTTCTGGTCCTCTCGCCGCGTACTGGTCACGGGCCACACCGGGTTCAAGGGTGGCTGGCTGACGCTCTGGCTGCAGGCGATGGGGGCCCAGGTGTTCGGGTTTTCGGCTGGGGTTCCCACGAAGCCATCGCTCTACGAGGTCGCCCGAGTCGAACAGGGTCTGGCGGGTGAGGTCGACGCGGACGTGCGCGACTTCCAGGCCACGGCCGACGCTATCCGTGGCTTCGCGCCCGACGTACTGATCCATATGGCTGCGCAGCCATTGGTGCGCGCCTCGTTTGCGGATCCGCGCGGCACGTTCGAGACGAATGTGATGGGCACGGTGAACGTCTTGGAGGCGGCGCGGGTCACGCCCAGCCTTGGAGTGGTGGTGATCGTCACCTCAGACAAGTGCTACGAGAATCGCGGCTGGG
>JBKQJQ010000130.1:0-6707 GCA_052147875.1 Solirubrobacteraceae bacterium
CGGAATCTGTTCACGCGCGCGGGAAACATTCGCCATGGCCGGCGTCCTTAGAAGCGTCGAACCGAGCAACTCGAACAGGAGGACCGGATGCGTTCGGCGCGCCCAAACAATGTTCTGATCGTGGCCCCGGTGATCGAGGTAATGGCGGCCGAAGCGGGCGTGACCGGGGCACCCGCGGCCTGACTCGCCAAGCCCGTGTCAGCGAGCGAGGCGACCGACCAGCGACGACGCGGTCACGACGCCGATCACGACCGCCGTGGTCACGACCCCAAAGTCGAGCAGCAGATGGGCGTGAGTGCCGATCAGCAAGCCGCGCAGGGCGTCGACCTCGTAGCTCAGCGGGTTCACCAGGGCCAGAACCTTCAGCCAGTCGGGCATCACGCTGACCGGGTACAGCGCGTTGGAAGCGAAGAACAGCGGCATCGTGATCATCTGGCCGATACCCATCAGACGGTCGCGCTTGAGGACGATGCCCGCGATCGTCATCGACAGGCATGAGAAGAACGCCGCCCCGAGCATCACAATCGCGAACGAACCAAGGATGTTCAGCGGGTCCGTGCTGAGCGCCACCCCCAGCAACGCCGACAGAACCAGCACGACCACGACCTGCGCGATCGAGCGGATCCCGGCAGAGAACGACTTTCCGAGGATCAGGGCCGAGCGCGGCGTCGGCGTTACGAGCAGCTTCGTCAGGACACCCGCGTCGCGCTCCCAGATGATCTGGATGCCGTAGAAGATCGCCACGAACATCCCGGACTGGGCGATGATTCCGGGTGCCAGGAAGTCCAGGTACGACAAGCCGCCGGTCGGGATCGCGTGGATGCGATTGAACGTCTCGCCGAAGATCAACAGCCAGAGGACGGGCTGGACGGCGCGGGTGAAGAGCTCGGTGCGGTCGTGGCTGAGCTTCTGGAGCTCGACGAGGCAGAACGTCGACACGCGTGACGGGTAGCGCCGCCAGCTGGCGGTGCGCGTCCGCAGCCGCAGGTCAGCCGAGACGACGGGCGGTCCGACGAGTTCGCCGGATCTCACGCAGACCTCCTTCCGGGACAGAGGAGCCATCGAGGCTGCCCCCGGTGCAGTCGCGGAACACGTCTTCGAGCGTGGCCTGCGGACCGAGGGCGCGTTTGAGTTCGTCCGGCGATCCCTCGGCTCGGATCGTCCCAAGGTGCATCAGCGCCACGCGGTCACAGAGCGCGTCGGCCTCCTCCATGTAGTGAGTCGTCAGCAGGACCGTCATGCCGGTCTGCCCGCAGAGCTCATCGACTCGCTGCCAGACCCCATCGCGTGCGAGCGGGTCCAGCCCGACCGTTGGCTCATCGAGGATCAGCAACGCCGGCCGGTTCACGAGCGCCTGCGCGAGCTCGAGCCGCCTGACCATGCCGCCGGAGTACACCCCCGCGAGCCGGTCCGCGGCCTCGGTCAGCCCCATCACGTCGAGCGCCTCGGCAACGCGCGCGGCACGCTCCTTGCGCGGAACGTCGAACAGACGCGCGAACCAGGCGACGTTCTCGCGCCCGGTCAGCGCCGCCTCGATCGACAGCTGCTGCGGCACGTAGCCCAGAAGGCTCCGGACCGCCATCGGCGAGCGCTGCACCTGATAGCCGAACACCTCCGCGCTGCCCTCCTGGAGCGGCAGGAGAGTGTTCAGGATCCGCAGGGTGGTCGTCTTGCCGGCCCCGTTGGGACCGAGCAGTCCGAACACCTCCGATGGCCGGATGTCGAGGTCGACGTGGTCGACCGCCAGATGATCTCCGAAGCGATGGCAAAGCCCCTCGCAGCGGACAGCGGAGAGATCCGCGGACGACTCCTCGATCACGCTCACCGCTCCGCCGCCCCGGCTCGCTCGAGACCGTCGGCGACCTTCGCCAGCAGCTCCACGGAGCGGGCCAGCAGCTGTTGCTCGTCGTCGGACAGCTCGGCGATCTCAGCCGCGAGCGAGGTGACGCGGCGGTCTCGCCAGGCGCCGACCTTGCGCCTGATCCCCGCCGAGAGCTCAAGGCGCGCCATCCGCCGATCCGTTTCGCTGACGCGGCGCTGCAGCAGGCCCATCTCGCACAGCTGGCGGACGAGCGTGCTGACCGTGTTGGCCGCCAGGCCCAGCTCGCTCGCGGCCTCCGCGACCGATACCCGCGGGCGCCGGCGGACCAGCTTTATGAGCTCAAGCTGTGCTCCGGTCAGCAGCGACAGCTCGGCCGGCCTGCCGGCATATCGACGGCCGGCGCGACGGATCCGCGCCATCTGGGCCACGAGCACGTCCGCGACCTCGTGCAGCTCCGTGGGTGTGGCTTGCGCTGATGCTGCCGCTGAGCCCATCTGGTCAATCATATACCTCTGCGACAGAGCTAATTTTGGGGGTGGAAGGCAGCCGCGCCGATTCGCCACCTGCGAGGCTGCCATCGGTGGGACAATCGCGGCGTGAGCGAGTCCAACGTGGATCGCGCCCGTCGCGGCTTTGAAGCGATCGGCCGCGGCGACTACGACGCGGTCCGTGAGCTCTTGGATCCGGACGTCAGCTGGCACGGCGGCAACCCCGCGGACGGGTGCGTTGGCCGTGATCAGGTGCTCGCGTTCATGCAGCGTCCGGCGCGTCCGTCGGGGATCGTGGAACTGGTCGAGCTCGTCGACGCGGGCGACCAGGTGGTCGTGATCATGCGTCCGCCACGTGACACCCAGCTGCGCGCCAACCTCACGACCTTCCGCCGTGGGCTGGTCGTCGAGATGTTGCACTTCGAAGACCCCGCCGACGCGCTCGCCGCCGCCGGTATCGCGCGCTGATCGGCGCACTCGCCAACGCTCGGGAACTCCCCGCTGACGCTTTCTGGGCGCGGCATTTTGCGGCCCGGCTGCGTGAGCGAACCGGGATCTGCGGGTAGAACGTCCTACAGGTCCCCCGTAGGTTCCCCGAGTCTGTGGCGCCTCCAGGGACGGGAGAGCCGAACGAACGGAGGTAGAAAGATGGCCACTACGAGGTCAACGAAGCCGTCTGCCCAGGCGGCGCGAAAGAGCGATTCGAGCGGGACAAAGGCGCGTTCCACCTCCGGTGGGAGAACGTCCGCATCGCGTCCGCGCAAGAGCTCATTGAGCTCGAGCGGCAACGGCTCGTCAAGCCAAGGCGCCAGGTCTGCGGCAAAACGAACGGCTGGCGGCTCACGTGCAACAGCCGCCGGCTCACGCTCGAAGGCAGCCCAGGGATCGTCGCGAGCCTCGGCCACGACGAACGGTACGGATCGCTCAGCGCGCAACGGGACCCGCGAGGCGGTCACAAGGGTGGTGATTCCGGCAGCGACCGCGGCGATTGGGGTCGCCGGCGGAGTGCTGCTGGGTCGAAACGCCTCGCAACGTAATCCCGAGCTGTTCGGATTGCGGCTCCCGAACGTGAACATCGATCTTTCCAACATCGGTGAGCAGATCGGCGAAGCCGGACGGCAGCTTGGCAAGCTCGCGACCGAGATCCAGGCCGCCCGGGAGAAGGCCGAGAAGATCGGCAAGGCGATCTCCTAGGGGTCGCGGATCGCTACCGTCAGGGCGGCGAGCCCTGAACGCCCAGGCGCGCGAACACGTCCGCCAGCAGCTGGACCTGGTCAACCGTCAGGCGGTCGAAGAACAGTCGCTGGACGTCGGCGAGATGCCCGGCCTGGGCTTGATGGAGGAGCTCCAGGCCGGCATCTGTCAGGCAGGCATCGGTGGCGCGGCTGTCGTCCGGGTACGGCTGGCGCGCGACGAGGCCGCGTCGCTCGAGCGAGTCGGCGATCCGAGACACGCGGCTGAGACTCAAGCCGACGTCGGACGCCAGCCGTGACAGCCGGCGGCGATGCTGCTCGGACACCGCTAGGCGTCCGAGCAGCTCAAGCTCGCTGAGCGATAGACCGTGACTCTCGACCAGCCGGCTCTCGAGCACGCGGTTCAGCTCGCGGGTCGCGCGCTGCAGACCGAGCCACGCTTCCGCGTACGGCCCCGCGTCGCCGAGCCCATACTCACATTGGTCCTCGCGCGTAGCGGTCATGACCGCACTGCCGGCCAGTCGGCCCGCGGGTCCGGCAGCGGGGTCAGCCGCTGCTCGACCTGCTCACGCCTGGACTCGAGCCACGGCGGCAGAATGATCCTGCGCCCGAGCTCCTCGACCGTGCCGTCGACCGTAAAGCCGGGCTCCTCGGTCGCCAGCTCGAACAGGACCCCGCCCGGCTCACGGAAGTACACGGAGTGAAAGTAGTGGCGATCGATCACACCGCTGTTGGGGATCCGAGCCTCGTTGAGTCGCTCGAGCCACTCTCCCTGCTCAGCGTCGGTCGTGTACCAGGCGATGTGGTGGACTGAGCCTGCGCTCTGGCGTCCGCGCTCTTCCGGTGGCTCGTCGAGCGCGATCCAGCCGCCTCGCCGATCGCCGCGCAGCTCCCACGTCTCGCTTGCCGGAACCGGCGTCGCGCCCATCAGCCGCTCGAGCAGCGCCCGCGTGGCATCGGGCGCGGGGCTGTAGGCACGGACGCCCTCGAAGCCGTGCAGTGCCAGCTCGGCCGGGATCTCGGGGTGGTCGGCGATCAACGGCTCGTCGCCGCTGTGATCGACGGTCAGCTCATGCGCAAGACCCTCGAAGTCAGCGAACCGGACGCTTGCGTCGTCGCGCTCCACCGACGTTCCCTCGGCGCGGAGCCGGTCGGCCCAGAAGTCGAGCGCCTGCTCAGAGCCGACGCGCCAGACGATCCGATGAACCATCCCCGCCCCGGCTCGACCGGGGATCGCGAACGGGTACTCAAAGAACGTCAGGTCGAGGCCCGGCCTGGCGAGCTCGTCTCCGTAGAACAGGTGATAGACGGTCGGGTCGTCCTGGTTGACGGTCTTGGCCGTCAACCGCAAGCCAAGGACGCGGGTGTAGTAGTCGAGGTTGCGCCGGGCATCGCCCGTGATCGCGGTGATGTGGTGGAGGCCGTCGAGCTTCATTGAGATCCCTGTGTTGATAGTTGTCAGAGCAAGTTTGCTAACGCAAGTATAGCCGTAATATGGTTGCGCTGTCAACTATCCCTCTAACGCGAGCGCTCCACGGGCCCCTTCTGCCGGGGATGGCCTGCCGGGCATTCCGTCACACTGCCGAGGATCAGCGATCGAAGCCAACACCGGGCGCTCGTGACGAGCCGCAGGACCACCCCCGTGTTCGTGGTCGCGGCGTTGCTCGCCGTGCTGATCGCGGCGTGCGGTGGCGCGGGCCAAGCGGCGCCGACGCACAGCAGCGCGGGCCAGGCAGCGACGGCCCCGACGCATAGCAGCGCGGGCCAGTCAGCGACAGCGCCGAGCGCGACGGCCGCCGGGTCGGCGCTGACCGTCGGCCGCGCAACTGTCGGTCGGCCAATCCCGCCAGGATTCGTCGGCCTGTCGATGGAGTATCGGGGGCTCGAGGACTACGTCGGCGATGACCCCAACGCGCTGAACCCCGCCTTCGTGCAGCTGATCCGGAACATCGACCCTGACCACCCGATCCTCAGAATCGGCGGCGACAGCACCGACTGGACGTGGTGGCCGGTCGCGCATGTCGCCCAACCCCCTGGCGTCAAGTACGACCTTACGCCGGACTGGATGAGCGTCGCGCGCGCGCTCGCCACCGCCGTCGGAGGGCGCCTGATCCTCGGCGTGAACCTCGAGGCCGACAACCGCACGATCGCCGCGGCCGAGGCAAACGCGCTGGTCAACCGGGTCGGACGTTCCGCGATCGAGGCGCTCGAGATCGGCAACGAGCCGGAGCTCTACGCCAGCTTCGGTTGGTACAAATCGGTCAGCGGCAAGCAGGTCCCGGGTCGGGGGCCCGGCTACGACATAGCCGACTACTTCCACGACTATTCGAACTTCGCGGCGGCGATGCCGGGCGTGGCGCTCGCCGGGCCGAGCAGTGGCGCGGCCACGTGGCTTGCAGAGCTCGGTCAGTTTCTCTCGACCGAGCACAGGGTGCGGCTCGCGACCGTGCACGCCTACCCGCTCAGGCATTGCTCCGCGACCGCCGACGTCACGATTCCGCAGCTGCTGGATGACGGAGCCTCGCACGGTCTCGCGGAGCAGGTCGCGCCGTACGTCGCGGTCGCCGCACGTCACGGCGTGCCGCTGCGCGTCGACGAGATCAACGCCGTCACCTGTGGTGGTGAGCGCGGCGTGAGCAACGCCTTCGCGTCCGCCCTGTGGGCGCTCGACACGTTGTTCGAGCTCGCCCGGACCGGCGTCTCGGGCGTCAACGTCCAAACCGTGCCGAACACGATCAACGAGGTCGTGGGCTCTACCTACACACATGGCGCCTGGCAAGAGCGCGTCCACCCAGAGTTCTATGGGCTGATCATGTTCGCCCAGGCGGCGCCGGCGGGCTCGCGACTGCTGCAGCTCTCGGGCCCGTCGCACCCCGGGGTCAAGGTGTGGGCGACCCGGGCCCTCAACGGCCGCATTCACGTCGTCGTGATCAACAAGCACCTGAGCGTCGGTCAGACCGTTCGTCTCCGGATCCCCGGTGTGTCGGGCGCGGCCGCGATCGAGCAGCTCCGAGCGCCAAGCGTCGCCGCCGAGGGCGGTGTGACGCTCGGTGGCCAGACGTTCGGAGCCGAGACGACGACCGGCCAGCTGGCCGGCCACGCGGAGACGACCACCCTGTCGCCGAGCTCCGGGATTTACGTCGTGCACATCCCGCCGGCGAGCGCGACGATGCTGACCGTCTCCTCCGGCTGACGCCGGCGTGC
>JBKQJQ010000131.1:0-4836 GCA_052147875.1 Solirubrobacteraceae bacterium
CTTCAAGCTCCTGAAGTTCGGTTGCTGACATCTTTGGTTGTCGGGTTCAGCCGCGCCGCTCAAACGAGGTCACGGCGGCGTCGGTTGAACGCGCGCCGGACAAGCGAGGTCGGCGCAAGCCCAAGACCGCGATCGACCTCGAGCCGGAGATGACGACCGATTCGCTGCAGCTGTTCCTCAAGGGCATCGGCAAGGTGCGGCTGCTGACCGCTCAGGAGGAGGTTGATCTCGCCAAGCGGATCGAGCGCGGTGACATGAACGCGAAGCGGAAGATGGTCGAGTCCAACCTGCGGCTGGTGGTCTCGATCGCGAAGAACTACCGCAACCAGGGGCTGCCGTTCCTGGACCTGATCCAGGAGGGCACGATCGGTCTTGTCCGCGCGGCGGAGAAGTTCGACTACCGCCGGGGCTTTAAGTTCTCGACCTACGCGACCTGGTGGATCCGTCAGGCGGTCGCTCGTGCGCTTGCTGATAAGGCGCGCACGATCCGGATTCCGGTCCACATCGTCGAGAAGCTCAACAAGATCGGCCGGGCCGAGCGCAGCCTGATAACGGCGCTCGGCCGCGAACCTACTGCCGAGGAGATCGCCGAGGTGACCGGCCTGGACCCTCGGGAGATCGAGGAGATCAAGCTCTCCGCGCGAGCGCCGATCTCGCTCGAAACGCCGGTCGGTGACGAGGAGCAGTCCGAGTTCGGCCAGTTCATCGCCGACGAGCAAGCCGAGTCTCCCCACGCGCGCGCCGTGGAGAGCCTGACCAATCAAGCCCTCCGAGACGCGCTTGCGAATCTCTCCTACCGCGAGCGCAGGGTGCTGGAGCTTCGATTCGGCCTCGGCGGCGAGCCCCCCTGCACACTCGACGAGATCGGGCACACGTTCAACATCACCCGCGAGCGGATCCGCCAAATCGAAAACCAGTCTCTCAAGAAGCTCCAAAACCTCCGCGAAGCCCAGCAGCTGCGAGACGGCGAGATCGCTTCTGACTATGCGCTGCGCGGGCTCGGGCACTGAACCTAGACGCCCGCCGAGACGATCCTGGAACCTCGGGGCTGGAGGAGACGCCGACGAGGCGCGACCGTCGCTCAGGCGACCAGCCCGACCCGCGCCGCCGTGCAGCTCGACCGTAAAGTCTTCAGCGATTGAGCGCCGGTCGTCGCGCGCCAGCGGCGCAGACGCGGCCCTGAGGACGCTCACCATCCGCCGGTACCGACGTCGTAAAGCGCCGAGTGCCACGGGCACCGAAGACAACCACCGCCACTCATCCCGAGAGCGCGGTTGTTATCGTCGATTATCGTTCGAGCACTCGGCTCGGGCTCACACGGTGCCAGCGCACGCAGTCGTCGCTTTGGCTTCCACCGCCGCCGCGGCACCAGAAACACGGAGGACCAACATGGCCACCGGAACCGTCAAGTGGTTCAAAGCGGACAAAGGGTTCGGTTTCATTAGCCCCGATGACGGCACGGACGACGTCTTCGTCCATCACTCGGCCATCAACTCAAACGGCTATCGGGACCTTCGCGAAGGCGCCAAGGTCTCCTACGAGGCCGAGGTCGGCGAGAAGGGACCAAGGGCGACAAACGTAACCGCGCTCTAGCTGGATACCTCCCGCTGAGCGTCTACATCTCGCGCGGTCGTGCGGAATTGCGGTCGGTTGGGCTTTGGCTAGGCGCCGGGCTTGATGTCGAGCAGGCTGAGCGCGTCGAGCTTGGCGGGCTCGACGAGCGTGACAAGGTGTGGTTGGCGTCGCCGATCCGGAGTTGGTTGCGCCATGGTTGGCGACGGTAGCGATAGTGCCGCCGCTGGTGCGCTTTGAGCCGATCACCGATCGGCAAGCGCCTCCAGCGACTGCCGTTCGCGGGGGCGATCCAGGCGTCTTGGCGGCGCGAACCGGCCCGTTGGCAGTCTCTGCGGGCCTGGGCCCTCCGCGTCGCGTGTCCGGATACCCAGCCAGGAGTCGGCGCCGAGGTAGTGCGCGGCGCGCGTTGCCTGCGCGGGGAGCGGGCTTGCTACGCGGACGCCGGGACGGTTTGCGCTGGCGCGCACTCGGCGAACGCTTCGACCAGTCGCTTGCGTTGAGACTCGGCGGTCGTCGGGCCGACGTCCTGCCAGCGTTTGGCGGCAAGGCCGTCCATCAGCGTGTCGAACGTCGTGCGGGCCTCGACGGCTTCAGGGTCGGTTGGGGAGTTTGCGAGCAGAAGCCCTTCGGCTGCCCACAGGATGCTGTCGGCTTCGGCGTCAAACAGCTTTACGTTGCGGAGCTCCTCAACCAGACAACGAACTGCCTTGTACGCGTCGTAGCGGGTTGTGCGGGTGCTGTCCATGAGATGCTCTCTTCGCTGAAAAGATTCGCTGGGTGTTCATTGACTGTAGTGAGTATCGGCACGCTGACCGGAACATTGCGGCCGGAGTGCGATCCACCAAGGCCGTGTGGACGGTCTCCGGACCGGGAGCCCAACGAGGGCCGGACGCGGAGCTGAGCTCGGCGGGACCGCGGATTGTCGTCAATCGCGGTTGGCTTTCGAGGCGGCGAGATAGCTTTGCGGGCGCACCGTCAGGGTCGGTCGGTTCGGCTCGTGACCCGAGCAGTTCTGCGATCAACGTTGGTCCTCGGCGCCATATTTGCGGCTTGTGCGCTCCTTGCACCCGACGTTGACGCGACGGCGCCGGCAAAGATCGTGCTCGGCGCCAAGGCGTTCGCACCGATGGGCGCGGGAATCGGAACGGTCAAGCCGAAGGAGATCTTAAACGGCGGCGACCCGAGCGGGTTGGTACAGGACATCGCGTGGAGCCACTGGGGCTCCCCCACGGCCACCGGCACGGGCAAGACGTCAATCTTTAGGCCCCACGGCGGCTACTACCGCCGCTTGGTCGGGGCTGATCTGAGAGCATCAAGACTCGGGCACTGCACGGCACACGGCCCGCTGGCTTACACGCGACTCGAGGCCCGTGAACCGTCGCGTCCCAGCCGTCCGCTAGGCAAGTGGTTCTTCTGGAGCGGCCAAACGAGCATCTGCGTCGGCCCCTAACAGGCGTCCGATGAGAGAACCCTGGGTTCGCGCGGTGATCGCAACAGGGCGTTCTTGGTAGCCGGCTAACCGGTCTCCTGCTGGAGAGAGGACAAGCCCGGACGCGGTCGTCGTCGAGCCGGAGCTCGTAGAGCGACGGTGATGACGGCGATCGCGTCCGTGTCGCCTCCGAGGATGGCCTCTCACTCGAGGATCGGAGGGTCGATGGTGATGTTCAACACGCGGATGCGCCCGGAGGTCATCCAGCCGTTCTGGGCGGCGTTGCAGGCCGGCGGGTTCATCAGCGATGCCGCGCAGGGCGTCGGTACCTATCGGGTCAAGGGCCGGCGTTGGATCCTGGCCGAGAGCGGGATCCGGCCCCGTCGTGGCCGTCATCTCAAGGGCCGGTGTCTGACCTTCACAGAGCGCGAGGAGATCGCGTTGGGTCGCGCTCGGGGGGAGTCGGTGCGGTGCATCGCCCGAGCGCTGGGTCGCGCACCGTCGACCGTCTCGCGCGAGCTGTCGCGCAATAGCGATCGGCGCGGCGAGTACCGGGCGACCAGCGCGCACGCGTTGGCGTGGCAGCGAGCCAGTCGTCCCAAGCCGGCCAAGCTGTGGGTCAACCAGCGGTTGCGAGAGATCGTCGAACAGTTGCTTGAGCGCCGCTACTCTCCCGAGCAGATCGCTGGGCGTCTGCGCGTCAAATTCCCTGCTGACCCGGAGATGTGGGTGTCGACCGAGACGATCTATCAGTCACTGTATGTGACCTCCCGAGGTGCGTTGCGCCGCGAGCTGACCAAGTGTCTGCGGACCGGGCGCAAGCTCCGTCACCCCGGCCGCAAGGCCGGCGCTCACAACGGCCCCCGCGACATGATCAACATCGCCGAGCGTTCCCAGGAGGCCGATGACCGCGCCGTCCCCGGGCATTGGGAAGGCGATCTGATGATCGGCAAGGCCAACAAGACCGCGATCGGGACGCTCGTGGAACGCAGCACCGGCTACGCGGTGCTGGTCCACCTCCCCGACGGCTACAAGCCCGAACAGGTCGCGCCGGCCCTGGCGGCCAAGATCCAAACTCTGCCCGCGACGCTGCGCCGCTCGCTGACCTGGGACCAAGGCGCCGAGATGCGCGACTGGAAACAAGTGCGCATCGACACCGGGATCGAAATCTACTTCTGTGACCCTCACTCACCCTGGCAGCGCGGCACCAACGAGAACACCAACGGACTGCTGCGCCAGTACTTCCCCAAAGGCACCGACCTCGCCACCGTCACCGACCTCGAGCTCGACCGCGTCGCTGACGAACTCAACGACCGACCCCGCAAACGCCTCGACTTCTACAAACCCACCGAGCGCCTCGCCGAGCTACTGTTGCGCTGACCGCAAGGATCCGCCGTTGGTCACAGAGACGCCCGGCGACGTCCGTCGGGCGATCCTGCGTGCGACGCATATTCGCCAGGGCGAGCGGGTCGTAACAAGCGCCAGCCAGAATCGAGTGCGCCAAGCGCACCGGCGATCGGGGCGATGACGACGTGCCGCGTCGACCCCGATGCGTTAGATGGCTCGCGTAGTGGCTTCGTCCGCAGCGGGAGCCAAGTCCGGGGCGCCGCGCGTTTGTGCAATGCCTGCACAAGCAGCAGTCGAGCGTCTGGACGCCACGACCGTGGAGATTGTGAAGGCCTCACACACAACGCGATGCCGACCCGGGACGCCGGCGTCCAGTTGGCGAAGCGGATCTCGTGCCCGCTGACGGAAGGGCGGATCCTTGCGGTCAGCGCAACAGTAGCTCAGCGAGGCGTTCGGTGGGCTTGTAGAAGCCGAGGCGTTTGCGG
>JBKQJQ010000132.1:0-3231 GCA_052147875.1 Solirubrobacteraceae bacterium
GGCGCGACTGCAAGAAGCGCTCGGAGCGCACGTTGCCCAGCTGGTCGCCCGCACCCACGCGGACATCCAGCTGCTAGCGCGCGGTGATCGGGCGGCGCTCGAGCGGCTCCGGCTTGTCCTGCGCGACTCCGAGCCGATCTGTCTCGCCGACCGCGAGTCAGACGTGCACGACGTCGGCGCGCTCGTCGACCTGCATCACGAGCTATTCAGCGCGGTCACCTAGCGGCGGGCCATCGGGCGCATCGACGGCTGCTCACAGCGCGGTCGGGTACGTCTCGGGCGGCTCCCCGAGTTCCCAGCCATGGCTGCGCTCGAGCGGTTCGACCGCGCGGGTGGTGTCGAGGTGCACGAGCGCGTCGTACTGCCTGGCGAGGCTGGAGCCGAACCAGTGGCTCTGGCGCTCGGTCTGCGGCCTGTAGATGACACCGATCGCGCGGTGCAGACGCGGCTCGCGCAGCGCCCGGCCGCTGGCGCCGTCCGCCAGCGGGCAGAGCAAGAACGCCGGCATGTGGGTGGCGTGGAACAACGCCTCGTAACTGCCGGGCAGCGCGGCGCGGATGCGCTTGCGTTCGGCGGCGGCGTCCCACTCCGATGCTGCCGTGACGGTGCCGTCGTAGGTCGCAAAGCCGACGTTGACAGTGTTGCGGCCGTGGCGCTCGCGCATTAGCTGGCCGATGTTGACCTCGCCGCGTCCCCCCATCTCGGTCGCCCGCGCGTCGCCGACGTGCGAGTTGTGAGCCCAGACGACCACTCGCGAGGTGACGACTTGGCGGTCCAGGTGGGCGAGCAGCTGGTCGAGCGTGTCGGCCATATGCCGGTCGCGGAGGTTCCACGAGCCGGCGTGGTCGCCGAACATCGTGCGGTAGTACTCCTCCGCGTTGGCGACCACCACCGCGTTCTGCTCGGCGAAGAAATACTCGTCCTCGGCGGCGATCCCGTCGCCCATCAGGTACTCGCCGGCGCGGCGGCGCAGCTCGACCAGCTGCTCGATCACCCGCTGTCGGCACGGCTCGCCGACCCCGAGCAGTACCGCCCGGCCATAGGCGGCTGTCTCGCCGGCGTACGGCTGCAGGCACTCATAGCGCGTGCGGGCGCGGGCTGCCGCCGCGGGGTCGTGCTCGTCGAGGTAGGCGATCACCGCGTGCATCGACGCACCGAGGCTGTAGAGATCGAGGCCGTAGAACCCGACCCGGGGCGCGCCGCGACCACGGTGATCGTTGTGCGCGCGCAGCCAGCCGATGAAGTCGAGCACGTCGGCGTTGCGCCACATCCAGGTGGGAAAGCGACGAAATCCGCCGAGCGCGGCCTCCGCATCTGGGTCCGTGCGCGCGCCGTGGATGTAGCGGTTGACCCGGTTGGAGTCGGGCCAGTCGCCCTCGATCGCGACTGCGTCAAAGCCGTGCTCGGCGATCAGCCGCTTGGTGATCCTGGCGCGCTCGCGATAGAACTCGTGCGTGCCGTGGCTGGCCTCACCGAGCAGCACGATCCGCGCGTCGCCGATCAGCGCCAGCAGCGGATCGTAGTCGCGGTGATCGCCTGTTAGCGGGTGCGCCTCACGCCGGAGCGCCGCCAGCACCTCGCGCTCGCCGAGTCCAAGCGCGGCCGTGGCCGACATCGACGCTAGCCCGCGGCCGCGACCGGCGCCGCGGCCGTGCTCAAATGCGCGAGGAACCATTCGGCGGCCAGGCGGGCGACCGTCTCGAGTGTCCCCGGCTCGGAGAACAGATGTGTCGCGCCATCAACTACGACCACGCGGTGCGGGCAGCGCAGCAACGCCGCCGCCCGACGATTGAGCTCCAGCACCTCCGGGTCGCGGCTTCCCACCAGCAGCAGCGTCGCGGCGGTCACGTAGGGGAGCCGGTCAGCGGCGAGATCGGGGCGACCGCCGCGCGACACCACCGTCTGCACCACATCGCCGGCAACGGCCGCAGCTCGGAGCGCGGCGGCCGCGCCGGTCGAGGCGCCGAAGTACCCGACCGGCAGGCCTCGCGTGTCGGGCTCGGCGATCGCCCAGCGGGTGACGCCCTCCAGCCGCCGGGCCAGCAGCGGGATGTCGAACACGAGGTCCCGCCGGCGTCCTTCCGCGTCTGTCAGTAGGTCGAACAGCAGCGTCGCCAACCCTGCCTCGTTGAGCGTCTCGGCTACCTCGCGGTTGCGCGGACTCAGCCGGCTCGAGCCGCTGCCGTGCGCAAAGATGATCAGCCCCCTGGGCTCGGACGGGAGCGTCAGATCACCGGCAAGCACGACGCCGCCGATGTCTAGCAGCAGCTCTCGCGTCGCCGCATGGGGATGAGCTCGGTGCGGTGCCGGCAGGGGCATCCGGCCGGATGAGGGCAGCGGGTCGCGTGCCGCGGCGGCCAGCAGCGCGAGTACCTCCGCATCGGACACCGGCGAGAAGTCCTCGTAGAAGCGCCCAACCCCCAGCAGCTCTGGCGGGATCGTGTGGCAGACGACCTCATCAGCCTCCTCACCCACCCGCGCGACTGACTCGCGAGCGCCCACCGGGACCGCCACCACGATCCGGCCGGGGCCGCGCTTGCGAAGCGCGCGCACCGCTGCCAGGTCCGTCAGTCCGGTCGCTAATCCATCGTCGACGACGATCACGGTGCGCCCGCGCACGTCCAGCGGTCGGCGGCCGTCGCGGTAGCGCTCGACCCGCCGGCGAAGCTCCGCGACCTCGCGCCTCACCGTCGCGTCGAACACGTCGTCGGTCATCCCAACCCGCCGTGCATTGTTCGCGTCGAGCACCGCCGTGCCGTCCTCGGCAATCGCCCCCACGCCGAACTCGGGGTTGGCGGGTGCTCCCAGCTTGCGCACGGCCAGCACGTCGAGCGGCGCCCCGAGCGCCCGCGCGACCTCGAAGGCGACCGGCACCCCGCCCCGTGGCAGCGCCACTACCACCGGCTGCTCGCCCGCCAGCAACGTCAGCTTGGCAGCCAGCCGGCGTCCGGCGTCTCGCCGATCAAGGAACACCATGGGAGCATCGTCAGCTTGCGCGGCATCGGCGGCATCCGCGGGCATCCGCAGAGTCGGGCGGGGTTTGCCGCATCGGGCCCGGCGCGCCTCGAGTGAGAGCTCGGCGGCGAGCTGGCTGCAAGAGCTCCATGAGCACGTTTCCGGATGACGCTGAAATCGCCGCCGCAAGCATCAAACAACGGCCGACACTGCCCGCTGACCTCAGCGTCGAAACTCGCCGGGACGCAGTCCGCGCAGCCGTCGGGTCTCGTCGCG
>JBKQJQ010000133.1:0-8137 GCA_052147875.1 Solirubrobacteraceae bacterium
CCACCTGCTCGCCAGTCTGAGCTGTTCGCGGCGTTGCGACGTCGCCGCGAGCGGCACGGTGACGGTGGCCGGCGGGCGGCCGTTCGCGATCGCTTCGCACACCTATGTGTTCTCTGGCCGTGGGCGCGAGACCGTGCCGCTGCCCCTGTCGTCCGAGCGGCTGCGGCAGCTGCGTGGCGCGTTGGCGGCGCACCGTCCGATCTACGCAAGCGTGACCGCCTTCGTGCTGGATCCGGGCGGCGACGTGGAGACGCAGAGCCGCACGCGGATGCTGCGGATAACGGGCTGATGCGCTTGTAAAGGGAGCGATTCCATGCGATAATCTAAGTCATACAGACTTAGATTTTTTCGACCACACGGAAACCGTCCATGCAACCAGACCGCTTTACGATCAAGTCCCAAGAGGCGCTGCAGGCTGCGCAGCAGCTAGCCGACCAACGCCGCAACCCGCAGACGACCCCTGAGCATCTACTCGCCGTGCTCCTCGAGCAGGGGACACCGCCGGGTGGCGCCGAAGGTGGCCGCCCAGCGGCCGGTGTGGTGGTGCCCGTGCTCCGCAAGCTCGGCGTCGAGCCGGGCGCGGTGCGCCAGAGCGTGGGTCTCGCGCTCGACAAGCTGCCAACACTGGCGACGTCCGGCGAGCCGGCGGGCGGATCGGGCGAGCTGACCCAGATCCTGCGCACGGCCGAGTCCGAGATGCGCGAGCTCGGCGACGAGTACGTCTCGACCGAGCACCTGCTGCTCGCGCTGGCCGCCCACCCCGGGGCCGCCGGCGATGCGCTGCGCTCGAACGGCGCCACGCGCGACGAGTTGGTGCGCACGCTCGGAGAGGTGCGCGGGTCGCACCGCGTGACCGACCAGAACCCCGAGGACAAATTTCAGGCGCTCGAGCGCTACGGCCGTGACCTGACCGACGCGGCGTCCGAGGGCAAGCTCGACCCGGTGATCGGCCGCGACGACGAGATTCGCCGTGTGATCCAGGTGCTGTCGCGCCGGACCAAGAACAACCCGGTGCTGATCGGCGAGCCGGGCGTCGGCAAGACGGCGATCGTCGAGGGCCTCGCCCAGCGGATCGTCGCCGGCGACGTGCCCGAGGGGCTGAAGGACCGGCGCGTAATCGCGCTCGACCTGAGCGCGATGGTCGCGGGCTCCAAGTACCGAGGGGAATTCGAGGACCGGCTGAAGGCGGTCCTGAAGGAGATAACCGACGCCCAGGGCCAGATCATCGTATTCATCGACGAGTTGCACACGATCGTCGGCGCCGGCGCTGCCGAGGGCGCGATGGACGCGGGCAACATGCTCAAGCCGATGCTCGCGCGTGGCGAGCTCCGGGCGGTCGGCGCGACGACGCTCGACGAGTACCGCAAGCACATCGAGAAGGACCCCGCGCTCGAGCGCCGCTTCCAGCCGGTGTTCGTCGGCGAGCCGACCGTCGAGGACACGATCGCGATCCTGCGCGGGCTCAAGGAGCGCTACCAGGTCCACCACAAGGTCCGGATTCAGGACTCGGCGCTGGTCGCCGCGGCGACTCTGAGCCATCGCTACATCGCCGACCGCTTCCTGCCCGACAAGGCGATCGACCTGGTCGACGAGGCGGCGTCACGGATCCGGATGGAGATCGACTCGAAGCCGATCGAGATCGACGAGGTCGACCGCCACATCATGCAGCTTGAGATCGAGCTGCAGTCGCTCGGCGAGGATGACGACGACGCCGGCACGGTCGCCCGTCGTGAGCAGCTCGAGCGGGCGCTGGCCGAGGAGCGCGAGCGCTCGGCCGGGATGCACGCGGAGTGGCAGCGTGAGAAGGAGTCGCTGGGCGCGGTGGCCGATGTCCAGGAGCGGCTCGAGCAGGCCCGGATCGAGCTCGAGCGCGCGCAGCGCGAGGCCGACCTCGGGAGGGCGGCGGAGCTCCAGTACGGCACGATCCCCGAGCTCGAGAAGGCGCTGGAGGCCGCCGAGTCGGCCGAGCACGATGTCGCCGCGGCGACGCCACGGTTCTTGAAGGATGTGGTCGACGCCGAGGACGTCGCCGAAATCGTCTCCAAGTGGACCGGAGTTCCGGTTTCGCGTCTGATGGAGGGCGAGATCGAGAAGCTCGTCCACATGGAAGAGCGCCTGCATCAGCGGGTGATCGGCCAGGACGAGGCCGTCAGCGCCGTCGCCAGCGCGCTGCGCCGCTCACGCGCCGGGCTCGCCGACCCCAACCGGCCGATCGGGACGTTCCTGTTCCTCGGGCCGACCGGCGTCGGCAAGACCGAGCTGGCGCGAGCGCTGGCCGAGTTCATGTTTGACACCCAGGACGCGATCGTTCGAATCGACATGTCCGAGTACATGGAGAAGCACTCCGTGTCGCGGCTCGTGGGTGCTCCTCCGGGCTACGTCGGCTACGAGGAGGGCGGCCAGCTGACCGAGGCTGTCCGGCGCCGGCCCTACTCGGTGGTGCTGCTGGATGAGATCGAGAAGGCGCACCCGGACGTGTTCAACACGCTGCTGCAGGTGATGGACGACGGGCGGCTGACCGACGGCCAGGGACGGACGGTCTCGTTCAAGAACGTCGTGCTGATCATGACCTCCAACATTCCCGGTGGCCGGGCCGGCGTCGAGAACGCGTTCAAGCCGGAGTTCATCAACAGGCTCGACGACATCGTTCAGTTCGAGCCGCTGACGCGGGCCCAGATCGGCGAGATCGTCGATCTGCAGGTGGCGTCGGTGATCGATCGGGTGAGCGAGCGTGGAATCGGCCTGGAGCTGACCGACGATGCCCGGACGCTGCTCGGCAACCTCGGTTACGACCCGACGTACGGCGCGCGGCCGCTCAAGCGCGTGATCCAGAAGCGGCTCGTCGACCCGCTGGCGCTGGCGATCCTCGAGGGCCGGTTTGCCCCGGGTGACACGGTCCGGGTCGACGCGGCCGAGGGTGAGCTGGTGCTCGAACGGGCGGGGGCGCCGGCCGTGGTCTAGGCCCGCCGGGCTCTGGGCTGGCGATCGGGGAGTCGTGTTCGATTTGCTGCCAATATGGCGCAGGATCCAACACGACTAAGCCTTAGGAGAGCCAGGTGCCGACCTACATCATGCTGACGACGCTGACGCCCGAAGGCGTGCAGACGATCAAGAACAACCCCGGCCGGATCCGCGAGGTCAACCGCGAGGTCGAGCAGCTCGGCGCGACCGTCAAGGCGCAGTGGGCGACGCTGGGCCAGTTCGACTTCGTCAACGTGATCGAGGCGCCCGACGAGCAGACGATCGCGCGCGTGTCGCTCGAGCTCGGCTCGCGTGGGACCGGCCGGTATGAGACGTTGAGCGCGATTCCGATCGACGACTTCATCGGCGCGATTTGAGCACTCGTGTCCTGGTGCTGGGCGGGGGTGCGCGCGAGCACGCGCTCGTGCAGACGCTCGTGCGGTCTGGTGCCGACGTCGTATGCGCCCCGGGCAATGCAGGGATCGCCACCGAGGTCCCGATCCCCGACCCGGGTCTCGAGGCGTCTGATGGCGCGGCCGTCGTTTCGTTGGCACGCGACGTCGGCGCCGACCTGGTGGTAGTCGGCCCAGAGGCCCCGCTGGTCGCAGGCGTTGGGGACGCGTTGAGCGCGGCCGGTATCCGGTGTTTCGGGCCGAGCGGCGCCGCCGCGCAGGTCGAGGGTTCGAAGGCGTTCTGCAAGGACGTGATGCTTGCGGCTGGGCTGGAGACCGCCGCCTTTGCGGTGGTGACCGACGTCGACGCCGGGATGGCGGCCGTCCCCGGCTACCCGGTGGTGATCAAGGCTGACGGGCTGGCGGCCGGCAAGGGCGTGATGATCGCGCCGGATGAAGCTTCGGCGCGGGCCGCGCTGGAGGCGCTTCTCGTCGAGCGGCGGTTCGGGACCGAGCGCGTCGTGGTCGAGGAATTCCTCGACGGCGAGGAGCTGTCGCTGCTGGCGCTGTGCGACGGCGAGCGCGCGCTGCCGCTGGCCTCGGCCCAGGACTACAAGCGAATCTTCGACGGCGACCGCGGACCCAACACGGGCGGCATGGGCTCCTATTCACCGGTGCCGGCAGTCGACGACGCGCGCGCTGCCGAGATCTGTGCCGCAGTCCACCAGCCGGTGCTCGACGAGCTCGCGCGCCGCGGAACGCCGTTCCACGGCGTCCTCTACGCGGGGCTGATGATGGGCGCGTCGGGAGTCAAGGTGTTGGAGTTCAACGTCCGCTTCGGCGACCCCGAGACGCAGGCGATCCTGCCGCGGCTGCGATCTGACCTGACCCAGTTGCTGGCAGCCGCGTGCGAGCCGGGGGGTTTGAGAGGGGCGGCGATCGAGTGGGCTGACGACGTCGCGGTAACGGTCGTCCTGGCCAGCGCCGGGTACCCCGAGTCATCCTCGAGCGGCGACGTGATCTCGGGCCTCGATGCTGTTCCGGCGGGCGTATTTGTGACCCACGCGGGGACCGGCCGCGACCGGCTTTCCGGCAAGATCGTTACCGCGGGGGGAAGGGTGCTGAGCGTCACCGCGCTCGGCGACGATTTCGCCGGCGCCCGGGAGGCCGCATATGCTGCAGCCGACATGATCGAGTTTGACGGCAAACAGCTGCGGCGCGACATCGCGCTGCGGGCGGTGTGACGGTGAGCTCTTCTTCGGGACCGCACGCCAGCCCCGGCGAGCCGTGGCTGATGGCGGCCGAGGCGTCCGGCGAGCCGATGTCCGAGACCGTCGCCGAGATCGAGGAGCTCGAGGTCGACGCGCCCCTGGTCGCGATTCTGATGGGCTCGAAGAGCGACCTGCCGGCGATGGAGAAAGCCGAGCTGGAACTGACCGAGCGCGGGATCCGCTCCGAGACGCGGGTCATGTCCGCCCACCGTGAGCCCGATCTGGTGGCCGACTACGCGCGCAACGCGAAGCTGCGCGGGCTGCGCGTGATCATCGCCGGCGCAGGACTGTCGGCCGCGCTGCCGGGTGTCGTCGCCGCCCACACCGAGTTGCCGGTGATCGGCGTCCCGCTCACGAGCCGAACGTCGGTCGCGGGTGGGCTGGATGCGCTGCTGTCGATCTCGCAGATGCCGCCCGGGGTCCCGGTTGCCTGCGTCGGGGTCGACAACGCGCGCAACGCCGCCGTGCTGGCGGCACGGATACTGAACGCGTAACAGGATCCGGGCTCGCCGGCGCTAGCCTTCAGCGTTGAGCATCTTGCCCAACGCGATCGTCCATCTGTCATCGATTGCGGGTAGCCCGCTGCTAGACGCGGCTGGTGAGCGTTTGGGGACGGTCGAGGACGTCGTCGCGCGGCTTGACGGGACCGATGCGCCGCCGGCCGTCGTCGGCCTCGTCGGCCAGGTTGCGGGTCGCCAACTGTTCGTGCCGATGGACCGCGTCGAGCGGCTTGAGCGTGCCGCGGCGCGGACAGCGACTACGAAGCTCGACCTGGCGCAATTCGAGCGCCGGCCAGGAGAGGTGCTGCTGCGCGCGGACGTGCTCGATCGCAGCATGATCAACGTTCGCACCGCGCGGCTGGTGACCGCGCGCGACGTCGAGCTCGTAGACGAGGACGGCACCTGGCGTGTGGCCGGAGTTGATCCGACCTTCAAGGTCAGGCTTTTTCGCCTGCTCCCGCGGGGTTTCCGCGGACACGACACGGAGCACGCGGAGTTCGTCCCGTGGCAGGATGTGGAGCCGTTCGTCGGGCACGTCCCGAGCTCGCGCCTGAAGCTGGTTTCGACGCGGCTGCGGCGCCTGCACCCGGCGCAGATCGCCGACCTGGTCGAGGCGGCCTCGCACGAGGAGGGCCAAGAGATCCTCGAGGCGGTCGGCGGCGACAAGGAACTCGAGGCCGACGTGTTCGAGGAGCTCGACGACGAGCACCAGGTCGAGTTCCTGCGCGAGCGGTCCGACGAACAGGTGGCCGAGGTACTGGGGCGGATGGCGAGCGACGACGCCGCAGACCTGCTGCTTGAGATCCAGCAGGAGCGCCGGATCCCGGTGCTGAACCTGCTGCCGGCGGCCAAGCAGCGCAAGATCATGGGCCTGCTCGGCTACAACCCCTCGACCGCGGGCGGCCTGATGAACCCGGACTTCGTGTCCGTGTCACTGACGTCGAGCGCCGGCGAGGCGCTGGAGCAGGTGCGTGCGAGCGCGCTCGGTGAACAGCAGATCGTGACCGTTTGCGTCGTCGACGAGCACGGCCTGCTGGTCGATCCGGTGTCGCTCGCCGAGCTTGTCCGCGCCGAGCCCGGGACCGCGGTGTCGTCGCTGACCGGGACCGGGTTGCCGCGCGTCCACACCGAGGCCGCGCTGCCGGAGGTCGCGCAGCTGATGGCCGACTACAACCTGATTGCGATGCCGGTCGTCGATCACGCCGGGACGCCGGTCGGCGTGATCAGTGTTGATGATGTGCTCGAGCTGCTGGTGCCCGATGAGTGGCGCCGGCGGGCGGGCGTGGCGCGCGAATGAAGACTTATCGCGGTCGCCCCGCTGGGCGACTGACGGACACGAAATCCCAACCCACACGGGGCGTCGCGGTGCTAGCCTGATTGGCCGAATGACGTTCCGCGACGCATATTCCGAACACGACGAATTACCGCGAAGTAAGAGCCTCGCGGCCCGCGCGGTGAACGTCGACCTGCGCCTGGACTGAGTCCCGGCGAGCCCTGACCTCCCGGCCGGCTGCGGCTCTCGCTGCGAGTGGCTGAAAGGAGGTCGAGATGACAGAGCGCGTGACAAGCCCGGCGCCGGCGCGGGAGCGCGAACGCGCGGTCCTCGACTCGGCCCACGTTGGCGACATCCGCGGGGCGTTCGGGACGATCCGGGAGCACGAGCGCGCGCACCGCTCGCTGCGCGCGCGAACGCTGGCGCTGCTGGCGATCATCGGCCCAGGGCTGATCGTGATGGTCGGCGACTACGATGCCGGCGGCGTCGCCACGTACTCGCAGGCGGGCCAGAACTACGGCACCAGCCTGCTGTGGGTGCTGCTGCTGTTGATTCCGGTGCTGATCGTCAACCAGGAGATGGTGGTCAGGCTGGGCGCCGTGACAGGGGTCGGCCACGCGCGGCTGATCAACGAGCGCTTCGGCCGTTTCTGGGGCTGGTTCTCAGTCGGCGATCTGTTCCTGCTCAACTTCCTGACGATCGTCACCGAGTTCATCGGCGTCAGCCTGGCGCTCGGCTACTTCGGTGTCTCGCAATACATCGCGGTCCCGATCGCGGCGATCGCGCTGGTCGCCCTGACGGCTTCCGGCAGCTTCCGTTTCTGGGAGCGATCGATGTTCGTGTTCGTGTTTGCGAACTTCCTCGTGGTCCCGCTGTTCTTCATGTCGCATCCGAGCCTGCCCCCGATCGCGCACGGCTTCTTCATTCCCGGGGTCGAGGGCGGCGCCAACTCGACGTCGGTGCTGCTGATCATCGGCATGGTCGGTACGACGGTCGCGCCCTGGCAGCTGTTCTTCCAGCAGTCGAACATCATCGACAAGCGGATCACCCCGCGGTGGATCAACTACGAGCGGCTCGACACGTGGATCGGGGCGTTCGTGGTCGTGATCGGCGCCGCGGCGCTGATCTGCGTGTCGGCGTTCGCGTTTGAGGGAACCAAGTACTTCGGCAACTTCACCAACGCGGGCGTGACTGCAAGCGCGCTGTCCTCCGAGCTCGGGTCGGTGGCGGGTGCGTTCTTCGCGCTCGTGCTGCTGAACGCGTCGCTGATCGGCGCCGGCGCGCTGACGCTGTCGACGAGCTACGCGTTCGGCGACGTGTTCGGCACCAAGAGCTCGCTGCACCGCAGCCTGTCTGACGCGAAGGCGTTCTATGGGATATTCGCGGCGCTGATCATGGGCGCAGCGGCGATCGTGCTGATCCCCGGCGCGCCGCTGGGCGTGATCACGCTCGCCGTACAGGCGCTGGCCGGCGTCCTGCTGCCGAGCGCGACCGTGTTCCTGCTGCTGCTGTGCAACGACCGCGAGGTGCTGGGGCCGTGGTCCAACGCGCGCTGGCTCAACGCGGTCGCCGGTGTGATCATCGGTGTGCTCGTGGAGCTCTCGCTGATCCTGATGGCGAGCACGATGTTCCCCGGCGTGAACGTCGCCCAGCTGTTCCTCTACATGACCGGTGTGCTCGTCGTCGTGCTCGCCGTGACCGGCGCGCTCGCGCTGCGCAGCGGACCGCCGTCGGCGATGG
>JBKQJQ010000134.1:0-4882 GCA_052147875.1 Solirubrobacteraceae bacterium
TGTTGCGCTCAGCCCCGAGCGACGCAGCCGACTACGGCAGACAACCCCCGAACCACGCCCCGCCCCTCAACCCCAACGCCCACCAGCACCAGCACGCAACATAGTTCCCAGCGCGACATACGGCCGCAAGCAGCGCATCACCTCACTGACCAAAGACACCGTCGCGCTGCTGCGCGTGTGGCTTGATGAACGCGGCGGCGAGCCCGCCGGGCCGCTGTTTCCGACCAGCACCGGCAAGCCGCTGACCCGCAAAGCGCTCGCCCGGCGGATCGCCAAGCACGCCACCCACGCCGCCCAGCGCTGCCCGTCCCTGACCAGCAAAACGATCACGCCACACGTCCTGCGCCACACCGCGGCAATGCGCCTCCTGCACGCCGACGTCGACACCACCGTCATCGCGCTCTGGCTCGGACACGGACAAGTCGAAACGACCCAGATGTACCTCCACGCCGACCTCGCCATCAAAGAACGCGCGCTCGCCCGCACCAAGCCCCTGGACAGCAAACCCGGCCGCTACCGCCCGCCAGACGCGATCCTCGGATTCCTAGACGGGCTGTGACCGAGTCGGCTCCACCTTCGGGCGCTCTCGCGGGGGCGACGGAATGCGCTTCTGGCGAATAGGGGGTCTGTTGGGTCGCGCGCCGCGAGCCCTGCGTTCACGCTGGCGCAGGCATTTGCGCCCCGAGGCGTTCGCGCGGCTTCTCGGATCGCGGGAAGCTGACCTCTATCGTAAGACCTCCGTCTGGCTGCGCGTGGGTGGTGATGGTGGCGTCGTGCGCGGTGGCGATAGCTTGGACGATAGAGAGCCCGAGGCCGTGCCCGTTGGTGTGCTGGGTTCGGGCGCCGCCGAGTCGTTGGAAGGGCTGGAACAGCCGCTGTATCTCATCGACCGGGATCATCGGGCCGCTGTTGGTGACGGTCACGAAGGCGTGCTGGTCGCGGACCCCGGTGGTGATCTCGACATGCCCGCCGGGGGTGTTGTGGTGGATCGCGTTGTCGATCAGGTTCGCGATCAGCCGCTCGGCCATCGCGGCGTGTCCGGTGGTGGGCGCAGGGTCGATCGTGGCGGTGATCGCGATCTCTAGTTGGTCGGCTTCGGGCCAGGGGGCGAGGAGCAGGCTGTCGGCGAGGACGGAGAGGTCGATCGGTTCGTGGTGCTCGAGTCCGCGTTCGCTGGTGCCGAGCGTCAGCAACGCCTCGATCAGGCGTTGCTGTTGGTCGCTGGCTGCAAGTAGCTCCTGACACATGCATCGGAATGACTCGATCGTTGGATTCGGGTTGGCGAGCGCGACCTCGACCAGCGACCGCTCCCAGCTCAGCGGCGTGCGGAGTTCGTGGGAGGCGTTGGCGACGAAGTGCTGTTGAGCGTCGAACGCTGTTTGTAGGCGTGTGAGCAGGTCATCGAGCGTGTCGCCGAGCGCCTTGAACTCGTCGTCGGGGCCGTCCAGGGCGAGGCGTTCGCTGAGGTTGCGGGCGGAGATCGCGCGCGCGGTGGTGGTGATCGTGCGGAGCGGATTGAGCACGCGACCGGCGACGTAGTAGCCGAGCGCGATCGAGATGACCGCCATGATCGCCAATGCGATCGCCGACCAGATCAGCAGGTGGTGCAGATCGGAGGCGTGCTGTTGAAGTAGCTGCGGAAGTAGCTGCGCACGACGGACGGCTGCGCCGGCCGCTCCACTCAGCTGCCCGCTACGAACCGAATCGGTTGTCCCGGGGGCGGACAGCGTGATCCCCGAAGGGGGCCCCGCATTGATCCCCGAACGGTGCCCCGCATTGATGTAGAAGCCGTTTTCGGTGGTGTCGCTGACGAGCAGGTAGGTGATCGCTAGCACCCCGGCAGCGGAGGCGAGGAACAGGGCTCCGTAGAGCATGGTGAGACGAAGGCGGGCGGTGCGGGCGGGGAGCCGCAGCCACGACGGAGGGGCAAGTCGAGATGAAGGGCGCATTAGATTCGGTAGCCGGCCTCGCGTATCGTCTCGATTATGGGTGGCTCGCCGAGTTTGGTTCGCAACCGGGCAATGGTGTTCTTCACCGTGGCGGTGAATGGGTCGGCGTTCTCGTCCCAGACCCGTCTCAGCAGCTCCTCGCTGGAGAGCACCTTGCCTTGAGCCGCGAGCAGGCATTCGAGCACAGCAAACTCCTTCGGGCTGAGCGCCAGCCGCCGCCCCGCCCGGGTCACGACCCGGCGCGCGGCGTCGAGGGTAAGGTCCTCATGCTCCAATGTTGGGGGCACTGAGTCGGCGCTGCGGCGTGAGAGCGCGCGGATGCGGGCCACGAGCTCACCGAACGCAAACGGCTTCGGCAGATAGTCGTCGGCCCCGAGGTCTAGTCCCTCGATCCGGTCCTTGACCGTATCGGCGGCGGTTAGCATCAGCACCCGGCTTGCCGACCGGCGCGCGGTCAGCGCACGGCAGACCTCATCGCCGTGCACCTCTGGAAGATCGCGGTCGAGCACAACGACGTCGTACTCCGTGACGGTCGCATGGGCGAGCGCGTCACGCCCGTCGTGGACGACGTCGACCGCCATGCCTTCCTGGCGTAGTCCGGTCGCGACCGTGCGCGCCAGGCCGATGTGATCTTCAACAAACAGCACTCGCATATCTAGGCGGGCTCCAAGCCCGCCCGTCGAGCATATGGCGGGGCAGGTAACAGCCAGGTACCAAGAGCTGGTACGGAGCTGGTACCGGCCATTTCGTACAACCGGCCTCCGAAGGCGAACCCTCGATCCCTTCAAGGAGGCCGACACCATGCAGATCCTCAACCCTCGCAGCACGACCGACCCGCCCTACCGGCCCCGGACGCGCCTGCTTCGCGCCGGCCCGCTGGCCGGCGCGATCGTGGCCGCGGCGCTGATCGCCGGCTGCGGCGGCAGCAGCTCAGGCGGCGGCGGTGTCGCACACGTCAACAGTTCGACGACCGCGAAGAGCGCCACCAAGACCAAGACAAAGGCCAGCGCACTTGCGTACTCACAGTGCATGCGAGCCCACGGAATACCGAATTTCCCCGACCCGAACAGCTCAGGCGAAATCCTGCTCACTCCCAGCGTAAACACCGACACGGCGGCATACCAGTCCGCGTACAACGACTGTAAGTCGCTCGAGCCGCCCCCACCCGTGGACCCAGCGGCGAGCAGCCAGAGACTGGCTGCCGCAGTGAAGTTCGCCACCTGTATGCGCGCGCACGGGGTCCCGGACTTCCCCGACCCCAAGGGAACATCTAACGGTGGGATCGGGTTCTCCGCGACTCCAGGCGGGTCTGACACGAACTCGCCCGCGTTCCAGCGCGCCGATCAAAAGTGCCGCGCAGACCTGTCGGCGGCGGGGTTAGGTGGCGACCTGTCGGGTGGATCATGAGTACCGCGACGACTCAGCCCACCGGTGGGACGCCGATGCCCCCACACACCGGGCCGAGGCGCCGGCGTGGCCGGGTGCTCGTCGGCGTGGCTCTGCTCGTGATCGTGGCTGCAGTGGTTGTGTCGGCGTCCGGTGTGGTCGGCAAGCATCATGCGCGAGCGACCGGGGTGAGCGATAACGCCGATCCGACCTCGATCGCGACCGTGACGCAAGGAACGTTGTCCTCGCAGCTCAGCGCGAATGGCACGCTTGAGTACACGACCTCGGGCGGGTCGGATTACAGCCTGGTGAACCAGGCGGCGGGGACGTTCTCGAAGCTTCCGGCTGTGGGCGATGTGTTCTCGCGTGGGAACGTGATCTATCGCGTATCGAACGAGCCGGTGATCCTGCTCTACGGCAGCACGCCCGTATACCGCTCGCTGTACGAGGGCGACACAGGACCAGACGTGCGGGAGCTGAACGCCAATCTGGTCGCGCTCGGTTACGCAACAGGATCAGACGTCGATTGGGACTGGAGCTATTTCAGCTACGAGACCGAGTATGCGCTGGAGCGGTTGCAGTACCACCTGGGCGAGGATGAGACCGGCTATCTGGCTGAGGGGCAGGCCGTGTTCCTCCCCGGCCAAATCCGGATCGCGACCGTTGGCGCGACGTTGGGGACCAGTGCGGGTCCGGGCGCGGCGATCATGCAGGTGACCTCGACCAGCCGCCAGATCGTCGTCAACCTCAGCGCCTCCGAGCAATCAGAGGTCAAGGTCGGAGACCAGGTGCAAATCACGTTGCCCGCCGGGAACGCGACGCCCGGTGTGGTGAGCGGTATCGGGACGGTCGCCAGCGGTGGCTCAAACCCAACATTGCCGATCTCCATCACGCTCAAGCACCCGCGGGCTGCCGGCACACTCGATCAGGCGCCGGTCACGGTCGAGATCACGATCGCCAAGGTGAAGAACGCGCTGATCGTTCCGGTGGACGCGCTGCTGGCGCTCTCACGCGGCGGGTACGCAGTCGAGACGGTCACAGCCAACGGGGTTCACAAGCTGGTGGGTGTATCCCTCGGGACCTTCGATGACGCCGCCGGGACGGTGCAAGTCACCGGCGACGTCTCGGCTGGTGAGCGGATCGTGGTGCCCAACGTATGAGCCCCCACGACACACACCCCACAACCACACTCGTCGCAGAGACCGATCGGACCAGCGGCGAAGGCTGGGCGGGCGCGAACGGCGGCCGCCCAGCGATCCTGGAGCTGCACGACGTGACCAAGACCTACGGATCAGAGCCGCCGGTCCTCGCGTTGCGCGGCGTCAGCCTGACCGTGAGCCAGGGTGAGTTGGTCGCGATCGTCGGACCCTCCGGATCAGGCAAGACAACGCTGCTGCACATCATCGGCACCCTCGACCGACCAAGCAGCGGCACGGTTCGGATCGACGGGATCGACGTTGCTGGCCTCGATGACCGTCAGCTCGCCGCTTTGCGGGCCAGGAGCATCGGGTTCGTGTTCCAGCAGTTCTTCCTGGCCGAGCACCAGA
>JBKQJQ010000135.1:0-3419 GCA_052147875.1 Solirubrobacteraceae bacterium
CCGGACTGGTCGAGCGGGACGCGGATCGGCGATGCGCTGAAGGAGTTCAACGACCGCCACGGCCGGCGCGGGATCGCTCGCGGGGCGGTCGTCGTGATCCTGTCCGACGGCTGGGAGCGAGGGGACCCGACGCTCGTCGGGCGCGAGCTCGAACGGCTGGCGCGGCTCGCCTACCGGATCGTGTGGGTCAACCCGCGTGTCGCCGCCGCAGGCTTCTCGCCCCGCGCGGGCGGCATGGCGGCCGCGTTGCCGTACTGCGACGCGCTGGTCAGCGGTCACACGCTCGAGGCGCTCGAGCAGGTGGCCGAGGCGATCGCGGCACCGCGGGGGATCGGCCTGTTCGCGCCGCCGCCTGCGGTAGAACTCGCCGAGACCGACGAGGAGATGTGGGCGAGCGCGACGCCGGTGCCGGGCAGCTCAGTCGCGATGCCGAGCGGCTACGGGCCGAGCCGCGGACGGACGACGCCCGGCTGGGGGCTCGGCGGTGACTGACCGGCCCCCGCGGATCTGCATCTACCCAGGATGCGAGCGCCCGGCGGTGCCGCCGCACCCACTCGGCGGTCCACAGCCGAGCTTCTGCGATCTGGAAGAGCACAACGCGCTCACCGCCCACCTCGAGCGTGAGCGACTGAAACGCGAGCAGGAGGACTAGAGGTGAAACGACTGGTCAGGAGGTTCAACGATGGCCGATGAGGCTTACCGCGCCGTGTTCCTGCGGGTCCACCCGACCGGCAAAATGGTGCTCAGTCTGACGACCGAATCCGACGGTAAAGAGGCTCAGTACGCGCAGCTGGTCGCCGACGAGCTCGGGGTGCCGGCGCTCGACATCAAGGTCGTGCCGTCCGATACGGACCGCTTCGGAATCGGGCACGGCTACAACACGAGCCCCTCGGGCGGGACCTCGGCTGCGATCGTCAGCGCGAGCGGCAAGATTCGTGACAAGGCGCAGCAGCTCGCGGGTATGGCGCTCGAGACTCCTGCCGACAGCCTGCAGTGGGCGGACGGCGAGTTCACCTCGGGGTCGGACCCGAGCGCGGCGAAGACGATCGCCGACCTGGCGCTGTACGCGCACGGGACCGGTGCGCTCCCGCCTGGTGTCGAGGGCGGCCTCGATGCTCAGACGGTGTACCGCGACTAGGATCAGCTCGACGGGATGCTGCCGTCGATCTCCACCCTGACCCCGTCGGCGACCTTGAGCGCGCCGAACAGCGCCGTGTACGGCTTGATGCCCCAATCGGTCTGGTTGATCGTCGCGGCGCCGGTCAGCCGGTCCCCGTCGGCTGCGAGCGCGAATGACACCGGTGCCTTGCGTCCGAACAGCTCGAGCTCGCCGTTGACCTCCAGGACACCGCTGGCATCGCGCGAGACGCTCGTCGAATGGAACTCGATCGAGGTCCGCTTGAGGACGTCGTCGTCGATCGTCTTGCGAATGCTGTCCTTGTCCTTCGCGCCAAGCGGTTTGATGCCACCCGTACCCTCGAGCACCTGTAGCGAGCTCGCGTCCGCGGTCAGCCTCAGCTTCGTGTCGCTCGGCTCTGCGCCCGCCTCGACCGTCGCTGACCACGAGCCGACCTCAAGCAACAGGTCGTGCCCTGCCTTGGCGGCCCCGCCGGTGCGTCCGGTGCGGACTAGGAGCTTGGCATTGTCAGGACCCAGCGTGTGCGTACCCGGCTGCATCGACACCCCTTCGGTTCCGATTGACCCTCTGTTCGCAGACCATACCTACGAAAGGAAGCGCCGACGTGGTTGAGCTCGACCATCGCTTTGAGACCCCCAGACCGCTCGACGACAGCTGGACCTCGATTCTCGACCTGGAGCGGCTGATCAGCTGCGTTCAGGGCGGCAAGGTGATCGAGCAGGTCGATCCCGAGACGGTCAAGGCCCAGATCGACGTCAAGATGGGCGCGATGTCGATGAAGTTCACGGGCACGGTCGCGATCGTCGAGCGCGACGACGCAACCCACCGCGCCGTGGTACGCGTCAAGTCCCGTGAGGCCGGTGGTCAGGGACATGCCAACGCGGACGTGACGTTCACGTTGACCGACGGCGGCGGAACGGTTCACACCGCGGCGCAGATCACCGGCAAGGCCGCGTCGATGGGCGAAGGCGTGGTATCGAGCGTGCTCGATGCGCTGATCACTGACTTCACGAGCAAGTTGGCGACCGCCTGAGGCTGAGCAGGATGGCGGCGACGCGGACGATGCGCCAGATCCAGCCGGGCGAGACGCCGGTCGACGGCGGCATCGCGGTCCAGGAGAGCCCGGACCGGCCGGTGTTCAGCGGCAACGGCGGCTACGACTACGTATGCGTCAAATGCGGCACAGTGCTGGCGGCCGCGATGGACCCCGAGTACATGACCAGGCGGGTCAGGGTGAGGTGCGCGCGCTGCCGGACAGTAAACGTCGCGGCCGAGCACGACGTCCAGCAGGCGCGGCGGCCGCGGGAGCGCAGCTGATCCGTGGGTCGGGTTGTGCACGATCGGCACCGCGGATCGGTTCTTGCTGGGAACTTTGCGCACGTTTCGTACAGTTGAGGGTCGGAGAACCGTCTACGGCCTTAGGTGGTGTTTGACGATCCGAATTCCAAGCTCGATGATCATTGAGGGACCGCAGCGATGATCAAAGCCAAGCTCGCAGCGCAGGTTGCTCAGCTGTCGGCCGACCGGGTGCCGTTCGTGCTCGCGACGGTCGTGCGCGCGCGGCGGCCGACGAGCGTCACGCCCGGTGACACGGCGATCGTCCTCGCCGATGGCACGATCGACGGGTTCGTTGGCGGACAGTGCGCGGAGTCGTCGGTCCGCCTGTACTCGCTGCGCGCACTCGAGACCAGTGAGCCGATGCTGCTGCGATTGATCCCGGCCGGCAGCGACACCGAGCAAGCCCCCGACGGGATCGACGGCGTGATCGTCGAGCGTAATCCCTGCATGAGCGGCGGCGCGATCGAGATCTTCCTCGAGCCACAGCTACCTGCCCCGCGGATCATGGTCTTCGGCGAGTCACCCGTCGCCAAGGCGCTCCGGGAGCTGGCGCTGGCTGGTGGTTACGACGTCCTCGCGACACCGACGGCGCGCGACCGCGAGCTCGAGGCGGCGACGGCGGTCGTCGTCGCGTCGCACGGTAACGACGAAGAGCGGGTGCTGACCGCGGCGCTGTCGGGCGGTGTCCCTTATGTCGCGCTGGTGGCCAGCAAGAAACGCGGGGCAGCCGTACGGGAGTCGCTCGATTTGCCGCCCGAGCTCGCAGCTCAGCTCCACACCCCTGCGGGGGTCGACATCGGCGCTCGGACCCCGGCCGAGATCGCAATCTCGATTCTCGCCGAGCTGATCGTGATCCAGCACGCCGAGCCGGCAATCGCCGCCGTGGAGACGGGCGCAGACGACTCGGACGCCGAGCGTGGCGAGGCGGAGGGCCCTGAGCGGG
>JBKQJQ010000136.1:0-5172 GCA_052147875.1 Solirubrobacteraceae bacterium
GTGATCGCATAGGTCTCGAACTTGATCTCTCTCGTGAGATCGAAACGTTCGATGGCCGAGATCAAACCTCCGAGCCCGTACGAGATCAGATCCGCCTCCTCGACGTGGGCCGGCAGCCCCGACCCCATCCGCCCGGCGACGTATTTGACCAGCGGCGAGTAGGCGACGACGAGGCCCTCCCGGGCGCGCTCGTCGCCCGAGGATTTGTACCTCTTCCAGAGGTCGTTGAGCTCGATCGCTTTCAGGTTCGTGTCCAGTGTTACCCCCACATCAAGCGCTCACGCGCGCGGGTGAGCCTGCTCGTATGCGGACCGAAGGCGTCCCGACTCTACCCGAGTGTAAACCTGCGTAGTCGAGATGCTTGAGTGGCCAAGCAGCTCCTGAATCGCCCGCAGATCTGCGCCTCCCTCGAGCAGATGGGTCGCGAACGAGTGGCGCAGCGCGTGCGGATGGGCGCCGCTGAGTCCCGGCTCCTGGGCCGCCGCGGCGCGCGCCCAGGCACGCAGGCGGCGGCGTACGTCGGAGGTCCCAAGGCGCCGCCCGGACTTGGAAATGAACAGCGCTCGCGTCCCATCGGTGATCAGGATCGGGCGTCCCTTGACGATGTAGGACTCGAGTGCCGCCAACGCGTTTTCGCCGGTCGGCACTAACCGTGTCTTGCCGCCCTTGCCCTCGACGCGCACGCGCTCTGAGTCGAACTCGACCGACTCGACGTCGAGCGACACGAGCTCCTCGGCGCGCAGGCCCGACGCGTATGCGAGCTCGAACATCGCCCGGTCGCGTAGCTCGAGCGGCGTCGTCGCCGGGATCCGGTCCAGCAGCACCGCGACCTCGGACGCCTTCAGCACCCGTGGCAGTCGCTGCGGCCGCTTGGGCGAATGCAGCAGTTCGGCCGGGTTCTCGTTTCGCGCACCGAGCTCGATCCGGCTCCGGAACAGTCCCCGCAGTGCGGCCAGCTTGCGGGCGACGGTCGAGGGCGCCTGCCCGCGCTCGGTCAGCGACGCGACATACCGGCGCAGAGCACGGACATCGATCGCCTCGGGTGTCAGCCCCCGCTCGGTAGCCCAGTGGGCGAACTGCGTTGCGTCGATCGCGTATGCCGTGCGGGTCTTGGCCGCGACCGCGCGCCGACGCAGGTCGAGGTCATGAGCGTCCAGCGCTGCACGCCATTGGGGAGATTCGGGCATTCGGGCTCGGAGGTTCGCCGCCGGCGGCGGCGCCCCTCTATTCGCCCGTCACTCGACGTGGACGACGGTCCCGATCGGCGTGTACGGGTACACGGCCTCGGCCTCTGAATACGGCATCTCGACGCAGCCGTCGCTCTGGGGGTAGCCGTAGCCGGCCCGGATGAAGCCGTGGAGCGCATCGCCGCCGTTGAAGTAGCTCACCCACGGGACCCCCGGGTCGCTGTAATGGCTGCCGTCGGCGTTCGTGCCGCTCATCGTCACCGACAGCGCGTGCTCGAACACCGCGAACGTGCCGAGCGCGGTCGGCGTCGCCGGGATGCCGGTGTTAACGAGGCCCGACTCGACCCCCTTGCCGTTATGCCAGGTCGATTCGGTCTCCGGCGACGCCTCGGAGACGGTCACCACCGTGTAGCCGAACGAGTTGTTCTGGTGCTTGATGACCGCGTTCATCAGCGCGTTCCACACCAGGGGGCCGTCCACCCCGTCCGCGGTCATGCCCTCAGTGTTTTCGAACGCCATCACCGCGGCCTTGGTGAGCTCGCCGTAGGAGCCGGGCGACCACTCGCTCTTGTACCAGCCCGGGATGCTCGACCAGCGCATCGAGAAGCTGCCGGCCGGCGGCTTGATCGCCGCAGCCTCCTGCGCTGCCGGGGTCAGGGCAACGTGTGCGCCGGCGTAGTTGAACCTCAGCGGCAGGTAGCCCAGCGTCGCCAGCAGCTGCTGAAGGCGGGTCGTCGAGCCCGGCGGCACGATCCAGCTGGCGTCGGTGCCGGCGGCCGTGTGGGCGCCTCCGACGACCCGCACGCCACTCGGCAGCGCGAGCTTGACGGTCGCGCCCAGCCCGTAGCCGTAGCCCTCGGGGTGGAACTGGATCATGTGGTCGTTCACTGCGCGCCACGACCCCGGAGTCGCCGGCGACAGCAGCGGCATGTGCGAGCCGAGCACCTTGGCGATCGGCTTTGAGAAGGTCAGCGTGATCGTGCTGGTCGACCTGATCGTCGAGCCCGGCGCCGGGTATGCGACCGCTGTGGCCGCGCCGCCGCTGGGGAACCAGCTGACCGCCGCGGCCCGGCCGAACTCCCATGCCTGTGGCGCGGCCGACACGAACACGCTGCCGGCGATCCCGGTGCGCGGGAGGGCGACGGTCGCGCTCGGGGTGCTCAGCAGGTGACGGCGGAGCTGGCGGGGGCTCGGCCCGTACGAATAAGTCGTGATCGGTGCCCGGAAGTGCAGGACGACCGGCGAGTGGGTACCGCGCACGGTGACGTAGTGCGAGCGCAGGCCGGCAGCTGGGGTCGTGACGGTGAGCGTCAGGCGCTGAGTCTTACCGGCCAGCCAGGCGATCCAGCCCGGCCGCTTGACGACGACCTGGACCAGGAGCCGTTCGTCGGCCGGCAGCAGCCGCTTGGGGGTGATCAGGCCGTTGTGAACCACGACCGGCACCGGCTGGTCGCTTCGTCCGCCGATCACGGTCACGCTCTCGATCGAGCCGCCTCCGAGCGGCATCGTCACCTTCGCGATCGCCGTTGAATCGACCGTCAGGCTGGGGCTCGACGAGCTGACGACGATCGCGCCGATGCCGAGCACTGCGACCAGCGCGAGCAGCAAGCCGCCGACGACGTACGGCCCGTTGCCAAAGCGGCCCTGCGACGCGCGGGCGCCACGCCCGAACATGCGCCTAGAGCGCGTACCCCCACCGGTGCGTAGGTACGAGACATTCGCCACCGCTTTAAATGTACTGACCACGGGTGACCGATCAACCCGCCATCGCGCGGCCTAACGCTATGCAAGTGCGGTTGCGTCAACTGAAGGCTGCCCGCGCTCGCCCTCCGCGCACGGCGTGACCCTTATGGAGGGAGCGCCGTCGGGCTCCGGCCATGGTGCTCGGTGCCCGACGGCTGGGCCAGGGCTCAGGAGGCCCTGGACAGCTCGCCTTGTACTGGATCTCATACTGGTTCGTCGTCTCGTTCCCGGTGCCCGAGAACCCCGCGATCAGTGCTGTCGGGCTACGGGCTTGAGGCTAGAGGGACGTCACGTTCAGTGCGTGATCGCGCCCTGCGCGGCGCTCGAGACCTGACGCGCGTACTTGCTCAGCGCGACGCCGGGGAACGGCCGCTCGTACGGCTGGTGTTCGGCCTTGCGCGCCGCCAGCTCCTCGTCGGACAGGTCGACGTCGAGCCGCCGGCTGTCGACGTCCAGCGTGATCGTGTCGCCGTCGCGGACGAGCCCGATCGGGCCGCCCTTCGCGGCCTCCGGCGCGACGTGGCCGGCCATCAGGCCATGGGTCGCGCCCGAGAAGCGCCCGTCGGTGATCAGCGCGACCTGCTCGCCGAGCCCCTCGCCGACCAGCGCCGCGGTGACCGCGAGCATCTCGCGCATCCCGGGGCCGCCGGCGGGCCCCTCGTTGCGGATCACGACCACGTCGCCGGCCTTGACCGCCGAGGCGGTCACCGCCGCCATCGCGTCCTCCTCGGACTCGAACACGCGCGCGGGCCCGGATTGGAGGCGCCGCTCGTGCCCGGCGAGCTTGACGACGCATCCCTCCGGAGCGAGGTTGCCGTGCAGGATCGCCAGACCGCCGGTCGGCTTGATCGGGTCGCTGAGCGGGCGGACGACGCGCTGTTGGGGGGTCTCGCGCGCCGCGTCGGCGATCTCGCCGGCGGTGCGGCCGGTGACCGTGATCGCGTCCTCGTGGAGCAGCCCGGCCTCCTTGAGCCGCGACATCACGAGCGGGACGCCGCCGGCCTCGTAGAGATCGGGGGCGACGAACTGTCCGCCGGGCTTCAGGTCACACAGCAGCGGCGTCCGCTCGCTGATCCGGTCGAAGTCGTCGATCTCGAGCTCGATTCCCATCTCGGCCGCGATCGCGAGCAGGTGCAGGACGCCGTTCGTCGAGCCGCCGCTGCAGGCGATCGCGGCGATCGCGTTCTCGAGGCTCGCGCGGGTGATGATCTGGCTCGGTTTGAGGTCGCTGGACAGGACCTGCATGACCAGCTCTCCCGCCTGCTCCGCCGCGGTCTGCTTGCGGTCGTCCTCGGCCGGGACGCCCGACATCGCCGACGGAGAGATGCCCAGCACCTCGAACGCCATCGCCATCGTGTTGGCGGTGAACTGGCCCCCGCAGGCACCGGCACCGGGCGATGCAGCGTCCTCGATCTCCTTGAGCTCGTCGTCGTCGATCGTGCCCGCGACGTGCGCACCGACGGCCTCGAACACCTCCTGGATCGTGATCCGCTGCCCGCGGAAGTTGCCGGGCGCGATCGAGCCCCCGTAGAGCATCAAGCTTGGGATGTCGAGCCGGCAGAGCGCCATCACGGTCCCCGGGATCGTCTTGTCGCAGGCGCTGATCGCGATCACGGCGTCGAACATGTGGGCGTCGACGACCAGCTCGATCGAGTCGGCGATCAGCTCGCGGCTCGCGAGCGAGGCGCGCATGCCAGGCGTCCCCATCGTGATCCCATCGGAGATCGCGATCGTGTTGAACTCGATCGGGGTACCGCCTGACGCGCGGATGCCCGCCCGCACCTTCTCGGCGAGGCGCCGGAGGTGCATCGTGCACGGCATGACGTCGGTCCAGGTGCTGACGATGGCGACCAGCGGTCGCTCGAGATCGGCGTCGGTGAGGCCGGTCCCCTTGAGCATCGCGCGCGCCGGCGCTCGCGACGGTCCCTTCTTCAAGGCGTCACTACGCACGGTGACCTGCGTCCTTCGCTCGCCCCGCTCGCCGTCGCCGTGCCCATCCAACGTTTGCCACTTCGACCTCCGAAGATAAAAAAAAAGCCCCGCAGCCTTCTCGGCGGCGGGGCACTCAATCTCGCGCGGCTCTCGCGCTAGACCGGCGGCCCGCCGCCGTTAATGACGACGACGGTAAGGACGAGAGCGAGGAGGCCGGCGACGCGGAGCGAGACGCTCGACGCGCTTACGGTGCAGCCCCCCGGCGCAGCGGCAGATGAGACTCCGTTTGCGCCTACGCTCTCCATGACGC
>JBKQJQ010000137.1:0-3591 GCA_052147875.1 Solirubrobacteraceae bacterium
AGCCGGCATCCAAGTCCGCCGTGCCGCCGCCCCCACCCCCTCCCGAGCACCATCCGGCGGTCCTCGGAACCGCCGTCCAGGCGGCCGCCGAGCTCGCCGAGATCGGACTGATGGCGGGCGCACGCGCGCTTCGCGGCGCGCTCTCGCGGCTGCCCCGTCCCTGAGCGGGCGGGGAACGGCGATCCGTCCGGCCGATTTACGTATACTGCCGCGCCACCAGCCGAGCGACCGTCCCTCTGAGGGCGGTCGGCGGGGGACCCACTTGCGGGCTACGGCCCGCGTGGGGCGAATCGGTCCCTGAGTGGACCGTAGCGCCAAATAGGCGCGAGCCCGTCAGCTCACCCCGTAGGCGACAAAGACCGGATGGACCTCAATTTGATCGGGACTCGTCGCGCCAACGCCTATGCCGTGCTGATCCTGCTGAGCGGTCTGTTCGCGCTTCCGTCGCTCGCCGAGGCCGGCTCCGGCGGCGGCTCGCTGAGCCCCAGTGGCGGCGCCTCGACCACCGGCCCCAGCGCGACCACACAGCCCGGCAATGTCGCCGTCAGCGCCACCGGCGACGGGATCACGCTGACGACCAACGCCTCGGCAATGCTGCGCCGCGGCCTCAGCTTCGCGGGCACCGCGTCGCCCAGCGAAGCCGGCCAGACGATCGAGATCGAGCGCCTCGGGCACGAGACCAATTGGCAGTGGACGCCGACAGCGACTGCAACGGTCGCGAGCGACGGCTCGTTCAGCGCGGTCTGGAGCACGAACCACATCGGCCGCTTCTCGATCCGCGCTGTGTTCGCCGGCGCCACCGCCGGGGCCGCCTCCGCCCCGCCGGAGCTGACGACGACTGTCTATCGCCAATCGCTGGCGACGATCTACGGCCCGGGCTTGTACGGCCGGCGCACCGCCTGTGGTGAGCGCCTCAGCCGGGCGACGATCGGGGTCGCGAATCGGACGCTGAAGTGCGGCACGCAGGTCGCGGTCTACTATCAGGGGCGCACGATGATCGTGCCGGTGATCGACCGCGGCCCCTATGCCAACGGCGCCGACTGGGACCTCACCGCGGCGACCGCCCGCGCGCTCGGCATGGACGGCACCGCGAACGTCGGCGCCGTGTCGCTGCCGGTGCAGCCAAGCGTGACGCTGACGCCGCCCAGCTGACCGACGCCGTCAGCGCCCCTAGGGTTCTTCGTCGTCGCGCAGGATCTCGACCCCGCCGGCGGCCGCCGCGAACCGCGCCTCCTCGGCTGCCTCGACAAGCTCCGACGGGCTGAGCCCGTCCTCGCCCAGCACCGCGACGCCGACGCTTGCGACCATCGGCGCGCCGCGCCACAACTGGTTCTCGCGCACAGCGACTGAGATCCGCGAGCCGAGCACCTGCGCCCCCGTGCGGTCCGTGTTGCGCGCGATCACCCAGGCGCGCGCGTCGGTCTCGCAGAAGAGGATGTCCTGCCTGCGCACCGCGCCGCGGACCGCCTTCGCGAACTCCCCGAAGGTCGCGGACGCCGTACGCTCGTTCTCGACCGCGACGAGCTGGGCGGCGTCCTCGAGCTCGGCCAGCACCAGCGTCAGCGGCGCGCCGCCGCTGCGCGTTATCTCGTCCTGCAGCGCGCCGACCCAGAGCGCCTCGGCAGACGGCTCACCGCTGATCCACGCCTGGATGGCCGCATCCGTCTCCGCCGGGGCGCGGCCTGCGACCGGGGGCGGCGGCGGCGCGGGCTCCGGTTCGCGGCGCGCGACCCGCAGGTCCTCGAGCGCCTGCTCGACGACCAGCCGATCGTCCTCCGCCGTCAGCGGCGGGCGACCGACACCGTCGCCACGGAGCGCCGCCGCGCGCATCAACTCAGTGACCTGCGCGAGCCGCTCGACGAGCGCCGTTATCAGGTCCGGATCCGGATCCTGGAGCTCGCCGCGTAGCGCCGCCCAGATCACGGCGTGGAGAGCGTCGACGGCGTGTGAGGTCGCCTCGGCGCCGCTCGCGCCCGCGAGCTTGCCGATCCGCGCCATCAGCGGCGCGAGCGCACCATCGGGCTCCAGGCGCCGCTCGTCGGTGTCGCTGGTGAGTGCTTGCAGCATCGCCTCGCATACGCGCGGGCCGTCGCGCGTCAGGCCGGTGGCGCTGATCCGCGGCGCCTCGTCGAGCGCCACGCACTCGAGCAGCGCCAGCAGCCAGGCCTTGGCAAGCTCTTCCGATTGCGACAGGAGGGAGTCGACCGACGCGTCGGCGACCGGTCTTGCCCGACGCCGGCGGGGCGGGCTTGTCAGCATCGCCAACTTTTATCACGCGCTCCCGTCGGCTCACGCACAAAAAGATGAAAAGCTCCAGGTAGCGATGTCGACGACTCTGATCACGGTGACGCACGCCCGGGAGCTGGTGCTCGACGCGGTCACGCCGCTGGCAACCGAGCAGATCGGCGTCGCCGCTGCACTGCACCGCGTGCTGGCGGCCGACGTCCGCGCCGCGGCCGACGTGCCGCCGTTCCCGAGTTCGGCGATGGACGGCTATGCAATCGAAGCGGGCGACGCCGGACGTGTGCTGACGATCAGCGGCGAGTCGCGCGCCGGCGCGCCCGCAGACCACGAGCTCGGCCACGGCGAAGCGATCCGGATCTCGACCGGCGGCGCGGTCCCGGCAGGCGCCACCGCGGTCATCCCGCAAGAGCGCGTGCGCGTCAACGGGAGCGCGATCGAGACGCGCGAGCACGTCGCGCGGGGTCAGAACATCCGCCTGCCCGGTGAGGACATGCGCGCCCGGACGCTCGTGCTCGAGGCCGGCACACGGCTGCAGGCGGCCGAGCTCGGAGCGGCCGTCGCCGCGGGAGTCGGCACCGTGACGGTCAGCCGCGCGCCGCGGGTTGCTGTGCTCTGCACCGGCGACGAGCTGCGGGCGCCGGGAGAGCGGCTCGGCCCTGGCGAAATCCACAACTCCAACGCGCCAATGCTGGCCGGTCTTGCCGCCAACGCCGGAGCCGTCACGGCAGAACCCCAGCGTCTGCCGGACAACCACGACGTTACGCTGGCCGGCATCTCGGCGGCGCTCGAGGCTTCGGACGTGGTCGTCATCTCCGGCGGCGTGTCGGTCGGCCCGCACGATCACGTCAAGCCGGTGCTCAGCGAGCTCGGCGTCGAGGAGGTGTTCTGGAGCGTCTCGCTGCAGCCGGGCAAGCCGACCTGGTTCGGGACCCGGGACCGCAAGCTCGTGTTCGGACTGCCCGGGAATCCGGTCTCCGCGGTCGTCACGTTCTCGCTGTTCGCCGCGCCGGCGCTGGCAGCGCTTCAGGGAGCAGCCGGCAGACGGACTCTCGAGCCCGAGGCCGTGCTGGGCGTTGATGTACCCCGCAACCCGCAGCGCGAGCAGGCGATCCGCGTCGTGTTGGCGCGTGGCGACGGGCGGCCAGTGGCGACGCCCAACGGCGCCCAGGGATCGCACATCCTGACGTCACTGCTAGGTGCCGACGCGCTGGCGATGATCCCGGCCGGCGAGGGCGCGTTCCCGGCCGGTACCGTCGTCGCGCTCGAAGAGCTCGCCCGCTGAAGCGCGATGCTGGCCGCACTCGCAGTGATCGTCGTCGTGCTCGCCGAGATCATCCGCCGTGTGCT
>JBKQJQ010000138.1:0-15068 GCA_052147875.1 Solirubrobacteraceae bacterium
GTTGGACTCGGCCGGAACCTGAGTCGTCGTATTGGACTCGGCCGGAACCTGAGTCGCCGTGTTGGACTCGGCCGGAACCTGAGTCGTCGTATTGGGCTCGGCAGGAACCTGAGACGTTGTATTCGGCTCACCCGGGGTGCCCTGCGGAACGCCCGAATCGGTCGACGGGAGTGGAGCGGTCGGCAGTGGATCGCTCGCTGCCGTGTCTTGTCCATCAGCGCTCGGGCCCGAACCCGAGGGAAGCGTTTGGTCGGCGGTTGCGGAGCTCTGGCTGCTCTCGTCGACCGGGGTCGCCGGGGTCGTCGATGCAGAGGGCGGCTGATCGGTGGTCTGTGGGCCGCTGGTGGGCGCCGTCGGCGGATCCGTGGGCTGATTGCTTGAGGGAGGGGCCGGCGTTCCCTGGCTCGTCCCGGTATCGCCTGGAGTCGACGGGACGCCCGCATCGCCGGGCATCGTGGCGCTGGTATCACCTGAGGTATCACCCGGCGCATTCGCGCCGGAAACGCCTTCTGCAGTCGCGCTCTCGGGAGCCGTGGCTCCTGGCTGATTGGTGACGGAGCCAGGATCGGCGTGGGCAGCGCTCGCCGCGCACAGCATGAGCAGCGCTACCAACACCAGTCCGAGCTTTGCGTATGAGACGAGTCGCATTTCAGTTCGCATTCCGCTCCGGGCCCGGCCGGCCGCATGGAGCGGGCGGCCGGTGGTCCGGTGTGGAGCCGGAGCTCCCGAACCCGACGCGGAGGTCGGGCCCGGGCTCTCCGGGAGGCTCAGGCTGTTTGAGACTGGCCTCCGTTCTGTGTCGTGCCGGCGAGGTTGCCGGCCAGGCTGCCGGCAGCGTTCGTCGCGTTCTGCGTGGCGTTGTTGTTGCCACCACCGTTGATGTTGTTGCCGGCAATGTTGACCGGCACGTTGGCGTTGGTCAGGTTCTGGTTGGCGTTCGCCTTTGACGCCGCGCCCTGCAGGGTCGCTGACCCTTGCAAGGACTGCTGCGCCTGTCCTGCGCCACCCGACCCGGCACCCGAGCCACCAGGTTTATCCGAGCCTGTCGGATCCTGGGACTGGGTGTTGTTCTGCGTGGTTCCGGCGGCGTTGCCCGCCGCACTGCCGGCGAGGTTGGTGGCGTTCTGCGTGGCGTTGTTGTTGCCACCACCGTTGATGTTGTTGCCGGCAATGTTGACCGGCACGTTGGCGTTCACCGCACTCTGGTTGGCGTCTGCCGACGAAACTGCGGCCTGCCCGGTCAACGACCCTTGGGCAGAGGACTGGGATTGACCGGCGCCACCACAGCCAGCCACGCAGCTGCCGGAGCCGGCTGTCTGCGTCTGGGTGTTGTTCTGCGTGGTTCCGGCGACGTTGCCGGCTGCACTGCCGGCGAGGTTGGTGGCGTTCTGCGTGGCGTTGTTGTTGCCACCACCGTTGATGTTGTTGCCGGCGATGTTGACCGGCACGTTGGCGTTGGTCAGGTTCTGGTTAGCGTCGGCCTTTGACGCCGCCAGCTGCAGAGTCGCTGACCCTTGCAAGGCTGACTGCGCCTGACCGATGCCACCAGAGCCGGCACCCGGACCTTGGGCGCCTCCGCCGCTGGCCATCGCCGTCGCTGGCAGAGCCAGCGTGAAGGCGGCGACACCCGCGGCAATCAACTTAGATCGCATGCTGATTGTCTCCTTAGTGGAGTTGCTTGCCGGCCCCTTGGGCGGGAGCCCACCAGGGCCAGGCGATTGATCGGTCCCCGCCGCAGCGAGCGCCGTGGCGGGGTGACGGCCACCGGATCGGGACCGCCGTGACAATCAGCTGGCGCTAGCCAGGCCGTTCAAGCCGCAGCGTCAGGAGCAGTGGCCGCCACGCTGACCGCTCCAATGCCATGCGGCCTCGAAGGAATGGGGAAAGGCAAATCGCAAGCACGGCCAGGAGCGCCGCCGCACCGGCGCCGGTCCCGACCCCTGTGCCGGCAGCCGCCGATGCTCCGCCGCCTGCAAACGACGTTGACAGCACCGGCGGAGCCTGCGCGGGTGAGACCAGGCCTGGATTCGAAGCCGCCCGTGTCGAGCGCGTTGCACCGCGGGAAGGCGGTGACGCTGCTCCCAGATCAGTCTGCCCGGCGCCGCCCACGCTTGGCGATGGTGGCATTGCGGCTGGTAGAGCCGAATGTGCGCCGCCAGGCGAAGAACGCTTCGGGCGGGCTCCGGCGGGGGCTACCAGACCTCCTGAGCCGCCTGGAAAGCGCGGGAGGACACCCTGCGGGAAGAGCAGGCTCGTCAGCGACGGCGGCCCCGTGCCCGGCACGGAGACGACCGTCAACCGGCTGGCGATCTCACCATCGAGGAAGGCCACCTCCCCCGGAATAATCGTCGACGGCAGCTCGAAGATGCTGCCTCCCGACGCATCCCCGGACCCCGGCAGATCGGGCGGACCCGCGCCCCCAAGGCCTGCAGGAGACGAAGGGTTCGGCACGGAGCTCGATGAGTCGATGCCTCCCAGCGTCTGGAGGAGCCCTCCGACGCTTGGGATGCTCGGTGGCGCGAGTGTTGACGCGTTCGCCAGCGCCGGAGCCGTTGCCGACGCGAGACTCGGATCCGCGGCCTTCAAAGCGCCGCTGATGATGCTCGGGACTGGCGGTTGGGGTGTCACGGAGGTGTCGGCATTGCTTTGGGGTGGCGCGGGGGGCGACACGGCCGGTGTCCCCTTTGGGGGCTTAGACGGGCTCGGCTCTGACGCTCCCAGGGGCGTTGTGTTGTACGTCGCCGGCGACGGTACCGATGGTTTTGACGCCGCAGCCGGGGCCGCGGGCTTAGATGCCGGAACCGCAGGAGCCGACGCAACCGCCGCAACTGCCGGGACCGGGACCGCCGCCCGCGCCGCGGCTGCTGCACCCGCCACTTGCCCCGCCGGCGCCGGGACGGCGCTTCTGCCCGCCGTGCCCGAGGTCGGAGCCGCTCCGCCGGTGCTAGCGACCGGCGGCGGCGTGACGGGCGCCGTCGCAGCTGGGGCTGCTGCGATCGCAGCCGCGGCGCCATCTGTGGGGAGTGAAACGCTCGCGGCTCCGGGTTGTGCGAGCGTGATGGACCCGTTTGCCGCATCAGCTTGGGCCGGCACCAGGAGCGCAATCGACAGGGCTGTCAGCGCCAGTGCACCGGCAAGCGTGCGGAGATTCGGGAGCCCCGGTCCATCAAGAATCAGCCTGCTCAGGTACGTCCCCACACCTACAGATGTGCCCAATACAGAGCAGCGCGATCCCCTGTTAGTTGAAGTTACTGCTTGCTACCATGCCCCTGATATCGCTCACGCAGGGGGTCGCCAAGGTAAGGCTGAGGTGCAACTGTGAGCTCAACAGACCGGCGTCCGGCCGGAATCGACCGGGAACGCCTGATCAATTCGAACCTGTCACTTGCCCGCGCGGTAGCGCGGCGCTACGCGGGTCGAGGTGCCGAGTTCGACGACCTTGTACAGGTCGGCGCGCTCGGTCTGATCAAGGCCGCCGACCATTTCGATCCGGATCGCGGCGTCGCGTTCAAGACCTTCGCGATGCCGAGAATCGAGGGCGAAATCCGTCACCATCTGCGCGACAAGACGGCGTCGCTGCGGATCCCGCGTGAGCTCCAGCGGATGGGTGGCGAGCTTCGGCGCCGCCACGGCGAGCTCGCAGCCGAGTTGGGTCGCTCGCCGACCGTCAGCGAGCTCGCCGGCGCGCTTGGCATCGACGAAAGCGAGGTCGAGCGCGCGCTGGAGGCGGAGCGTGCCCGCGAAGCGATCCCGATCTCCGAGGACCCGGTCTCCGAGACGACGTCGTCTGAGCGACTCGATATCAGCGAGGACCGGCTGCTGCTGGCCGACAGCGTCCGGACGCTCGATGACCGTGAGCGCCAGATCGTGTATCTGCGCTTCCACGCCGACTTGACCGAGCGCCAGATTGCGCACGAGCTCGGAATTTCGCAGGCGCACGTCTCGCGCCTGCTGAGCGGCGTGCTGACAAAGCTGCGACACGAGCTTGGCGACTCCGGCGATGGTGAGGCCGCTGGTGATATCACGCGAAAGGGCGTGATATCCCGCGAAGGTGAGCCGGAAACGACCGCCGATCAATCGGAAGCGGACGCTGCAAAAAGCCTGGCGTCAGCGGGAGATGAGGCCGCCGGGGGTAAACTCGCGCCCGTGGGTGCGCAGCAGTCGGTCGCGAAGCATCTAGAGGTCAGGTACCAGGTCGACGTGAAGCCCGAACGCAACGGCGACCGCGAATCGTGGACCGCGTCGGTCGAGGGGCTGCCCGACTGTTCGGCGCGGGGTGCGACGGCGGAAGAGGCCGTGGAGCGTCTGCAGCCGGTGATGGAGTCCTGGCTCAGCACCACGCTCGCCGAGGCGAGAGGGACTCCCGAGCCAAACACCGACGAGCCGAGCGCGGACATCGCCAAGCGCAAGCAGAACTCAAGCCACAGCGGGCGCTTCCTGGTGAGAATGCCGCGCGAACTGCACCAGCAACTCGCTCAGGCCGCCGAGCGCAAGCACGTCAGTCTCAACCGGTTCGTGACCGACGCGCTCGCCGCCTCGGTAGAGAGGCCGGCCCAGCCGACGACGACCACACAACCGCAGGCCGACGCAAGCCCGGCGCCGTCGCCCGGACGTTCGCTGCGGATCGCGCTGGCGGCGAACCTCGTCGTCGTCGTCATCGCCGCGCTGCTGGCGGTCGCCCTGCTGGTGCTCGCGCTCGAGCGCGGGATCTGACCTGCAGCAGCAGGATCCCCGCGCGCGACGAAGAATCCGCCGGCGTGCGCAATGCTGCCCTTCATCACCTGCTGGAGGCGTTCACCGTTGAGGCGAGCGGCAGGCTAGCTGCCGAGCTGACGGCCGGCGCCGAAATGCCGTTCGATTTGGTCGAGGAGCGCGGCGGCACCGCGGCGCTCTACTGCTACCAGCCACAGACCGAGGAGTTCATCTTCGGCCAGCTCGGGGTGCTGGCGACGCTCGGCACCTACCTGCCGGCGGCCGAGGCGCTCGCCGACTGCGAAGCGGTCGACGTCTACCTGACCGAGCACGGCGTGGCACGCGTGCCGGGCGACCGCCGCTCGATCGGCGAGGCGGCGATCGGCACGTTCCTGGCGTCCGTGTTCGCCGACCGCTCCGAGTTCGGATTTGAGCCGGTCCATTTCGAAGCCGCCTACCGCGAGCTCGAGCGCGCCCTTTACGAGGGCCACTGCACCGCGACAGTGATCGCGCCCTTGCTCGGCGTGGCGCTCGACCCTGAGACGACGCAGTTGCCGCTAGGTGACGGTCTGTCGCTGATTCGCGGCGACGCGTTCGGAGAGGCGCCCGCCGACGCGGTCTGGGCCGACGGCGACGAGCCCAACGTGCTCGCACTGCTGACGCTCGATCAGGAACGCTCGGCGCGGCCGCCGATCTCGATCGCGCGCGTCCGCTTCCGCCGTATCCTGACGGCGCTACGGCTGTTCGAGCGCGGCGGCTATGCGATCGGCCCGGTCGCCTGGGCTCGGACCGACTCGGGCAGCTGGCGGCCAGTGGCGATCGGCTCAAACGGGCGGCCGCGGCTGGTGACCGTGGTGCCCGCCGACCAGGAGGAGGAGCTGCGCGCGTTCTGCGATCTGGTTGCGCGCAAGCTGCCGGGCGCCGGCGAGCTGTCGTGGGCTTTGTCGCGCTTTGAGATGGGATGTGAGCGGCTGGCGCCGTTCGAGGCGCTGACCGACTACCTGCTCGCGTTGCGGGCGCTGCTCGAGCCCGAGGGACCGTCGAGTGGGCGTCTGGCGCAGCGGCTGGCCGTGATCTGCGCGGCGCCGGACCAGCGCGCGGCGCTGGCCGAGCGCACCGCCCGCGCGATCTCCCTCGAGCATGCGGTGGTTACCGGGCTGGCCGCGTCGGGGGCCGGCGCCGACTCGCTGGTCGACGAGCTCGCCGAGCACCTGCGGGCGATCCTGCGAGACGCGATCTGCGGTCACCTCGACGCCGACGTGCGCGGCGTCGCGGACGGCCTGTTGGCCGAGGCGGCGACGGCCTTACCGGCGGTTTAGCCAATACTGGGCTTCGCCCGGTAGCCTCTGGCGCGGCCGCTCCCTACTCGGTCCCTTCGGGGGTCGGGAGTGTTTTGCCCACCAGGCACAAACACGTAAGTCCTGGGGCTCGTATGCAGTCAGGGGGAGCGCGACCAGCAGAGGAGAGCGGGCTCGACGGCCCGCTCTCTCTGCCGTTAATCGACGGTCAGCCTACGGCTGGCCGGTGCTCGGGCTGAGGATCAGCTTCGGGTTCGGTGCCTGGTGGAAGTCGAACATTCCAGCCAGGTCGAAAGGCAACCCTTGGCGTCGATCACGAGCGGCGAGGATCTGGTCGGCCGAGCCCGGGATTCCGGGCAGGTGCCAGTTGTACTCGACGAAGTTGATGATCGACGCCTGATCGCTCAGGTGGTGGTCCACGTAGTTGGGCTTCGCATACGGCGAGATGACCATCATCGGGATCCGCGGGCCGAAGCCGCAGCGCCCCTGCTCGTTGTCGAGCGGCTGCCTCTTCGGGTTCTTGCTATCGCACATGCCCGAGGTCGGGCCGCTGAACGTCGTGTTGGTGAGGTTGTCGGCCTGCGAGGTCGACGGGTTGTGGACGCCGCTGAAGGCGTGGTCATACCAGCCGTCGGAGTCGTCCCAGTTGATGAACACCGCGGTGCTGCTCCAGTCGGGAGACTGCATCAGCTCGTTGATGATGTGGGTTATGAACGCCTGCTCGTCGGACGGGTCCGAATAGCCGGCGTGGCCGTCCTCGTAACCCGGGGCCTTGAGGAAGGTGACCGCGGGCAGGTCCGACGCAGGCAGCTGACCGTTGGTGATCGCCTCCACGAGCTGATCGAAGTCGCTCGTGTCGTACTGGTGGTTGGGGGTGTTGAACTGCGGCACGCCGTGGACATAGGACTGCGTGTCGCGGCCGACCGTCGCCAGCCCGGCGAGCGTGTCCTGCCCGCTGGAGTTGGTCGGGATCGTCAGGTGATGCGGGTTCGCGGTCGAGGCGTAGAACTGGAACGGCTCGTGGTGGGGGATGTAGTCGTCCTTGTACCCCCACTGTCCGCTTCCGCCGAGCGCCACGCCGACTGGGTGGACCGCGTTGCAGAGGCCCTGGTTGCTCGAGTGCGGGACGCTCTTGTAGAAGCCCGCGTTGGCGAACTCGTCAGGGATGAACGTGGCGTCGGACTGACCCGTCTGACTGATCGCCGCGAGAGCCTCCTGGTAGCTCGTCGAAGGCCGGAAGCCGCCCTCGAACCAGCCCCATGAGAGGCCGGCCGCGTTCAGCACATCGCCGATGTTGGTGCCCGACATCGCGACCGCGTCGCGGGTCGAGCAGTCATCCCAGTAGGGCTGCGCGTCGCTGGTCAGCGAGTAGCCGCCCTTGCCGTTGGCGGTCAGGTCGCCGTCCGGGGAGGTCGACGTGGACAGCGACGGGTTGTTGGCCGAGTGCGACGTGTCGACGTTGCCGGTGTCGCCGGACACGACGTTGATCGCTCCCGGTGCCGAGGGGCCGAACGTGGTCCCGAACGAGTTGTCGCTGAGGGCGAAGTGCTGTGCGTAGTTCCACAGCGCCGTGACCGTGTTGCCGTCGTAATAGTCCATAACCGTCTTAGCCTGGCAGGCGGCCCCGGTTGGCCCCGTGCCCGCGCCGGTGCCGACGCTCTGGACGAAGTGGTCCATCTTCCCGCCGTCGAACGCCTGCTGTTCGTCGGAGTAGTCGTGGTCCTGGTCACAGGTCAGCTGGCCCTGCCCCGGGACGACGCCCAGGGCGCTCGAATCGAGCCTCTGCGGAGCGAACTCGTTGGGGTTGTCCGTGATCAGGTTGGTTGTGTGGCGCAGCCGCGGCGGCAGCGAGCTCGAGGTCGCCGGCAGCAGGCCATTCACCGCCGGCGTGTTGGGCAAGGCATGGAACATGTTGCCGTCGGTGTTGGCGGCGTCCGGATAGGTGCCGAAGTAGTGATCGAAGGAGACGTTCTCCTGGAAGATCACGATCACGTGCTTGATCGGAGTCGCCGTGAGACCGATGCCGTTCTGTCCCTGGCCGTCCCAGTTCTGTCCCTGGCTGTCCCCGCTCTGTCCCTGGCTGTCGTCACGGTGCCGACCGGTGGCGCTTGCGGCGCCGGTGATCACGATCGTGCCCGCGAGGGCGGCGAGCGCCAGCAGCAGGACATAAATTCGTCTCGGCGGCAATTTGGAGCTCCTTGCTAGTAGCTGGATGTGACGCCCCGGCGTCCAGGCGCCAGCAGGCGACAGGCGACAGCCTCTCGCCGCGATTCCGAGAGCGAGTTGCCCGCGCGTGACGGCGCTGTTAGCTCGTTGTGAACGAGGTGGGACGAGCTCGCTCGTGACCAGGCCGTGCTGGCGCGTCGGCTCGTCGACCAGCGGCCGCCACTGCCGCACCCGTCCGCGCCGGCGCGGGGCAGTGCCACGGAACTGCCAATCTTGACCGGTGTTCCACGTCGAGCTGCGCCAGTTCCCGCATGTCGCGCGGGTCTTCAACCTCGAGCGCGAGGAGCTCGATCAGCGGTTCGCGCGGCCCTGGGCGAGCGGCGGGATCGTCGACCAGGAGGATCGACGCTGGAGCCCGGACCGCGCACGGCTGACGATCTTCGAGGCGCCCGAGCTGCCACTCGACGAGATCGGGATGGGGCGCGGCTGGGCGACCGTCGGCAAGACCGGCCAGGACGTGACCGCCGACGTGCTCGCCGAGGCGCAGCGGGGCGCCCAGGGCCGCTCGACGGTCGAGGGCTTCAAGGCCGAGGTCCGCGCCGCGGCCCCACTGACGTTCAGAGCCGTCGTCGAGCTGGCGGTCGCGCAGTACCCGCTGTGGCGCGCGAGCGAGCACCTGGCGCTGGCCGAGCAATCCGTCTGGGAGCTGCTGCACCAGGGGAGCGTGACGCTGCACGGTCCCGACGGCGAGATTGAGCACGAGCGCTGGCAGGCGGTCGTGCTCAGCTGGTCCACCTGGACCGGCGAGACGTTTACGCTCGAGCCGGCCCGCTAGGCGACGACGTCGGCGATCAGCTGCTCGCGCTCGGCGTCGGTCGCGAATAGGAACCGGTGTACGCGCAGCAGACCGTCGACGTCGTGTACGTCGTCGTCGAGCTGGGGGACCAGGAGCAGCGGGCGGTCACCGAGCTCGTCGTCCAGCTGCTGGAGACCAGCCCAGTCGCGCCGCGCGAGCACGTGGTAGTCCTCGAACGTCTGCGCGACCCGGTCGGCGAGCCCGGTCGGCAACTCGCCCGACAGCGCAGCCCGCAGGTCCTCGGCGTCGGCGCCGCCCAGCACGTCGTGGTGGACGCGGTTGACGATCACGCCCGCGAACGGCAGGCCGCTGTCCTGCAACGTGCGCCGGAACCAGACCGCCTCGTCGATCGCGGCCCGCTGTGCGGACGTGATCAGCAGAAAGGCGGTCGTCGGCGCCTTGAGCATCGCCTCGACCTGCGCGGCGCGCGCGGAGAAGTCGTCGGTCATGTCTCCCAGCAGCCCGAAGAACGTCGACAGGTCGCCGATCAGATCGACGCCGGTGACGCGCCGCAGCGCGCCCAGGAAGGGCGACATGCCGCGGCCCAGGACGCGCATGCCGAGCCCGGTCGGCTTGATGAACGTTTTCAGCGCGCGGCCCTCGAGAAACGACGTCAGCCGCCCCGGGGCATCGAGGAAGTCAAGCGCGTTGCGCGACGGCGGCGTGTCGAGCACCAGCAGGTCGAAATCGCCGTCCCGGTCGAGCTCGTAGAGCTTCGCGACCGCGGTGAACTCCTGCGAGCCCGAGACGGCCGTCGACAGCTCGCGATAGACGCGGTTTGACTTGATCTCCTCGGCGCGCTGTGGATCGGGGGCGACGCGCTCGATCAGCTCGTCGAAGGTTCGCTTCGGGTCAAGCATCATCGCCCACAGCTCGCCCTTGACCTCGAGCTCTGCGCCGGCCAGGCGCTCGGGCTCGACGCGCCGAGGCTCGTTCTCGAGCTCGTGCAGTCCGAGCGCGTTGGCGAGCCGCTTGGCGGGGTCAATCGTGACGACCGCGACCTTCGCGCCCTCGGCTGCCATTCCTAGCGCGATCGCGGCCGAGGTGGTCGTCTTGCCGACGCCGCCGGAGCCGCCGCAGACGCAAACCCGTTTGCCGTCCAGCAGTTCGGCGACGCTCACGCGAGTCTAGAGCGCCTCGGGCGGCGGACGACCGGGAACGGTCGCGTGCGTGGCGCCGGAGTCAGCGTGAGCTGTCGCTGTCAGGTCGAGCAGGTTTTCGCCGCTTGTTTCGTCGTGAATCTCGGCCACGCTGACGCCGGGATCGGGCAACACGCGCAGCGCGTCGGCAGCCAGGTCGACGCTGACCGGCGTCCCCTGGCTGTAGGGGAGCTCAGCCCCGTCGTTGCGCACCAGCGTCTGCAGTGCCGCGCCGTTCGCAAGGCGGACGTAGACGTGCGTGGTCGAGCCGAGAAAGACGAGACGCTCGACCATCCCCGGCACCTGGTTGGCGCCGCTCGTTTCATACGGGTGCAGGTGGATGCGCTCCGGGCGGATCGCCAATTTCACCGCGCCGGTGGCGTCGAGCTGGCCCGCCTCGGCCTCGAGAACGAAGTCACCCATGCGCAAGCGGCAGCAGTTCGGGCGGGCGCCGCCGGGCTCGACCTGGGCGTCCATCAGATTCGACACGCCCAGGAAGTCGGCCACGTAGGCATCGGCAGGCTCGTTATATACCCCCTCCGGGGTGCCGAGCTGGACGATGCGCCCATGGTTCATGACCGCCAGGCGGTCGGACATCGTCAGCGCCTCTTCCTGGTCGTGGGTGACATAGATGAATGTGATTCCCACCTGACGCTGCAGCTCGCCGAGCTCGACCTGCAGGGTGCGGCGCAGCTTGGCGTCCAGCGCCCCCAACGGCTCGTCGAGCAGCAGCACCGATGGACGCAGCACCAGTGCTCGTGCCAGCGCGACACGCTGCTGTTGGCCGCCCGACAGCTGGTTGGGCCGGCGGTCCTCGTACCCGGTCAGCTGGACCAGCGCCAGCGCCTCGGCGACCCGCCCGTTCCGCTCGGACTTGGGCACCGACTTGTACTTCATGCCGAAGGCGACGTTCTCGGCGACCGTCAGGAACGGGAACAGTGCGTAGCTCTGAAAGACGGTGTTGACGTTGCGGCGATTGGGCGGCCAGCTCCCGACGTCGGTGCCGTCGAGCCAGATCTTTCCGCTGGTCGGCGGCTCGAAGCCCGCCACCATCCGCAGCGTGGTCGTCTTTCCACAGCCGCTCGGCCCGAGCAGCGAGAAGAACTCGCCGGGCTGGATCTCGACCGAGATTCCGGCGACTGCGGTGACCCCATCGAACCGCTTGGTCAGCGACTCGAGCTTGACGTTGCCTCCACTCATTTCAGTCCTCTCACATGCCTGCGATGCTGGTAAGCGCCTCGGTGCTGCTGCCCTTCCGTTCGCCACGGGTCATCCACCGGTAAGCGAAGAAGCCGATCACCGCGGCGATAAGCGAGAAGACCAGCATGATCGTGGCCAGCGCGTTCAGCGCCGGCCCGCTCAGCCCGCCGTGGACGTTGGAGTAGATCAGTACCGACATCGGCTGCGTGCTGGCGGTCGACGACAGCTGCTCCACGATCACGAAATCGTCGACAGTGCTGGCGAACACGAGCACCGCGCTGGCGAGGATGGCCGGCATCAGCAACGGAACCAATACCCGACGGATCGCCCCAAATCGCGATGCCCCGAGATCAGCGGCCGCCTCTTCGTAGCTCCGCCCAATGCTCACCAGTCGCGCCCGCACGATGATTGCGGGCCAGCTTATGTTCCAGACGACAAGTCCGGCAACCTCGGCAGGCGTTCCCAGCTTGATGAACGTCAGCAACTGCGTGACGAGCATGAACAGCGCCACCGCGAGCAGCAGTTCCGGGATCACGAACGAGAAGATCATCACGAAGTTGAGTCCGTCCGAGGTCCGGGTGCGCCACCGGTCGATCCCAATCGCGAAGCCGACCCCGATCGGTACGCAGATCACCGTGGTCAGCACCGCGAGCACGAGCGTCTGGATCACGGACTGATGGAGGCTCGGGTTGTTCAGCACGGAGGTGACCTGGTGGCCGACGTACCACTTGGTCGAGAAACCCTGCCAAGTGGCCTGTGAGGCGCCTTTGTTGAACGAGAACAGCACCGCGATCGCGATCGGCACGATCGACCAGATGATGTAAAGCCAGGTGAACCCCTCCATCGCCCACGGCCGCCGCCAGGGGTTTCCGCGAGGGCGGCCGCGCCAGCTGAGCGTCTCGACGCTCGAGGGAGCCGGTACCGACTTGTCAACCGTGCTGGCCATCAGGCGGCCTCCCTCGAGGCTCGGGCGGTGCTGACCGTGTAGTAAATCATCGGGATCAGCAGGACCACGAGCAGCATCAGCGACAGCACCGCTCCCTGCCCGATCTCGCCGGGCGAGTCGAGCTGGCCCTCGATCGCGTTGCCGATCATCGTCGTCCCGGGCGCTCCCGACAGCAACTGATTAGTGAAGTAGTCACCCAGCATCGGCAGCACCGTGATGAAGGTTCCGGCGATGATCGCCGGCTTGCTAAGCGGAACGGTCACATGCCAGAAGGTCCGCCACTTGTTCAGCCCCAGATCTCGGGCGGCCTCCAGCTGACTCTGGTCGATGCGGTCGAGGAAGGCGTACAGCACCAGGATCAGGTACGGGATGTATCCGTACACGAGCCCGAAGATCACAGTCACCGATTTGCCCCCGAGCCAGTCGGTGTTTCCGGGGAGGCCGACGAACGACAATGCCTTGTTGAACAAACCGCCCTGCTGCAAGAGGTCGATCCACGCCAGCATGCGCATCATGTAGCTGACCCAGAACGGCGCGATCAGAAGCACGAGGAACAGCGACTTGCGTTTGCCCGCGTACGGGAGACGTAGTAGGCCACCGGGTATGCGATCGCCAGCGAGATCACGGTCGCGATCGCTGTGTAGATGACCGTCCGGAGCGCAGGCGAACCGATGAACGCTCCGGCCCCGACGATGTCGTGCCAGACCCCGGTCAGGTTGAAGCTCGACCATTTCAGTGGATTCCAGACCGGGACCACCGTCTGGAAGAACTCGTTGACGCCGCCCCCTGCGACCGCCAGCATCACGTAGAACGGCACCACGAACAGCACGATCAGCCAGATCGCTCCTGGCATTGCCAGCCCGATCCACAGCCACCGGTTGCGTCGGTCGTAGGTGTCCTGCCGCCCGCGCATCGTGCTTACCCTACAGCCCCTTTGAGAACGTGTTCCAGGTCGACTCCCAGACGGTGTTGGCCGCGGAAGGCAGCTCGAGCTGGAAGATTCCGTGGCGGAAGTAGTCCGGTAGCACGACTGTCGATGCCAGCGGCGCGGGCAGCAGCTTCTCGGCGGTCAGCTTCGCCGGCGTGACTTGATTGAGCGGCTGCATGTAACCGACGTAGCTGTAGTTCTCGAGCGCGTTTGACACGTCGAGCATGTAGTCGATGAACATGTGGGCCAGAACTGGGTTTGAGCCGCTGGTCAGATTGACCATCAGGTCGTTGGCGACCGGGCCCTTGTGGCTGGCCGGGAACCAGTAGCCGAGCGTGTCGACCGAAGTGCCCTTGGGCAGATACTCGAACGACGACGCCATGTCGCCCGACCAGGCGTGGTGAATCCAGGTCTTGCCGGTCGGTACGTCCGTGTAGTCGTTGTTGTCGATCCGCACGTTGGTCAGGCTGGAGAGCTGCTGAAGCGCCTTGCCGGCAGCGTGGATCTGTGGCGTGCTGGTCGTATTGAGGTCGAGGTTGCCGGCCCGCAGCAGCGCCAGGCTGATCGTCTCCCGGTAATCGTCCAGGACGGCGACCTTGCCCTTGTACGGCGCCCCCTGCCACGGCATGTTCCACGACGGCGCGAGGTTCACCTTGTCCTTGCGCCAGGCCATCCCCGTGGTGTAGATCGAATATGGCGTTGTGTACTGCCAGCCCTGGTCGTAGAACGGATTGCGGTAGTCGGGCCAGGCGTTGGCCATGTTGGGGATGTAGCTCTGGTTCAGCGGCCGGATCGCCTTGCCTGCGATCAGCTGACCGAGCACATCGACGGTCGGGAAGAAGACGTCGAACTTGAGCTGCCCGCTATTCAGCTTCGAGAGCGCCTCCTCCATCGTGTTGAAGGTCGTCAACGAGTAGCTGCAGTTGTGCGTCTTGCAGAAGTTCTTGATCACCGCTTCGTTGATGTACGCGACCCAGTTGTAGATCTGCAGGGTCGCGCCCTTCTCGGGCGCGAGGCCCGAGGCGATCGGCTTGTTGTCGGCGTACACGGGCCACTTGACCGGCCTGTCCTGACGTGGGAGTGGGACGGCGCTGCCGGCGCCGGCGGCGGGGTTCGTCGAGCTGCAGCCCGCCAGCAGTCCTCCGAGCGCGAGCCCGGCGCCCGCCGCAAGCAGCTGGCGACGGGAGATCGCAGTTTGATGCGGTTCGGGTCTGCTCCGGATCCCTCCCTCAGACCACCCCTCACGTGGATGCATACCTACTCACCTCTTCACTTCATTCACATACTGCGTGCGGACACGCGCATCAGGGCTCTCGGCCCGACTGAGATCGCAGCCGAGCTCCCGGGAGGCGAGCGTAAGGCAGCGGTCGACCATCCGCGCCGGTGACACATCGGGCTGGCCGAGCGTGACCTGCACGCCGAGTCCGTCGAGCAGACCGCTCAGAACGAGCGCGAAATCATCAGGATCGACATCGTCGCGGAACTCGCCTGCCGTCTGCCCCTCGCGGACGATGTCCGCGATCAGCTCACGCTGGCGCCGGTCGAGGCGGAAGTACGACTGGCGGACGGTCGCGTCGCGCCGGGCGCGGACCCAGATCTCCATCCACAACGTGTAGTCGTTGAGCCCGCCCGGGCCCAGGCTGGTCTCCTCGATCAGGTGCACGAGCTTGTCGCTCGGGCGCTCGATCCGGCCCTGCCCCTCGGACAGACGGTCGTAGAACTCGCGGTCTGCGTACTCGACCGCCTCCTCGAGCAGGCGGTCCTTGGACTCGAAGTAGTAGAGAATCGTCGGCGAGCTGGTCCCGGCCCGCTCGGCGATGTCGCCGATTCGCGTCTCGAACAG
>JBKQJQ010000139.1:0-8176 GCA_052147875.1 Solirubrobacteraceae bacterium
CCCACCAAGCGCCTCAACAGGCCCAACAACCCCATCGGGTCTGACAGCTAGATCAGCTCCGCGATCGCAGCCAGGAAGCGCTCGTTCTCGGACTCGCTGCCGACCGTGACCCGCAGCGACCCCTCGCGCCCGAGCGCGCCTCCGGCGCGCACCAACACGCCGCGCGCCACCAGGCCCGCGACGACGTCGGCCTCGACCGCATCCTCGGGCAGGTGGGTCCAGATGAAGTTGGCGTCCGAGTCTGCGACCCACAGGCCGAGCTCGCGCAGGCCGTCGGACAGCTCCGCGCGGCCGGCGACCGTACGCGTCACGCGCCGCTCGACCTCGTCCTGGTGGCGCAGCGCCCGGACCGCGGCCGCCTGCGCCGCCATGTTGAGGTAGAACGGCTGGCGCACCTGGTCGACCGCGGCGCGGAAGTCCTCAGACCCGCACAGCCCATAGCCGGCCCTCAAACCCGCCAATCCATATACCTTCGAGAAGGTCCGCAGCAGCACGAGGTTGGGCCACCGTCGCAGCAGGTCGAGCGACGCGTACGTGTCGCCGAGCGCGAGCGCGAACTCGCAGTACGCCTCGTCGAGGATCACGCAGATGTTGCGCGGCACGCGCTCGAGGAACTCCTCGATCGCGCCCAGCGGCAGCGACGTCGAGGTCGGGTTGTTGGGGTTGCAGATCAGCACCAGCCGGGTAGCGACCGTGATCTCGGTCGCGATCGCGTCGAGGTCGTGGCGGTCGGCGGCATCCAGCGGCACCTCGATCGCGCGCGCCCCCGAGGCGGCCGCGAGGTGCGGGTAGACGCTGAACGCTGGCCACGCATAGACGACCTCGGCTCCGGGCTCCAGCAGCGCCTCGCCGGCCGCGAGCAGGATGTCGCAGGAGCCGTTGCCGAGCGCGATTCGCGGGCGCGGGATCCCGTAGCGCTCCGACAGCGCGCCGCGCAATGCGGCATACGATGGATCCGGGTAGCGGTGGACCCCGGTCAGCGCTGCTGCAGCTGCGGCGGCCACGTCCTCGCCCGGCGCCATGAACGACTCGTTCGAGGCGAGCATCGCGACATCGGCACCGAGGTCGTAGCCCGCCGCCAGCGGGTAGGACGGGATCCGCCTGATGCGCTCGCCGAACTCGATCGCCACGGGGCTATTGTGCCGATTCGAGGTCGCGGCGCAGGACGCGTGCGGCGCCGAGGTAGACGTGCTGCGGCACGTGGTCCTCGGGTGCGTAGTAGTGCACGAGCGCTCTGATCACGCTCGGCAGCGACCCCGGTACCGGGACCTCGCGCGCGCACAGCAGCGGCACTCGGTCGAGGCCCAGCCGGCGCGCGGCGACGGCCGGGAACTCGGCGTTGAGGTCATCGGTGAGCGTGAAGATGCAACTCACCATCGCCTCGGGCGTCAGCGAGTTGCGCTCCATCAGCTCGCGGATCAGAAGATCTGTGGCCTCGAGGATCGCGCTCGCTTCGTTGCCCTCGACGCTATTGGCGCCTCGGAGCGCGAACAGCCGCATCGAGCGCTAAGTCTGCCAGAGCGCCGCGCGGCTCTTCAGACTGCGACAACTCGAATACGGCCGCGCAGCCGAACTTGTGCTCGTTGACGATCAATGGACCCAGCAGCCGCCTCATGTTCACGTAGCCGCGGCAGTCCGCGAGCAAAAAGCGCGCGCCGGAGTCGATCACGAAGTCGCGCGCCTGGGCACGCGTCATCGAGCCGTCAAACAGGGCGTCGACGGCCTCCGACCGTGGGATGCAGTTGGGCTCTGACCAAAGGCAGTCGCCGACCAGCGTGCGCCGGCCGGTTCGCCCCGGGACCGCCTCGCCGAGGTAGAAGCGGGTCAGCACGCCGCCGCTCAACGGATCATGTTTTAGGTACGCGAGCGCGTCGCGCTCATCGCGCGTGATGAAGTTGGCGTTGCCCCCCGCCGGCCGCGTGTAGGTGTGGGCGATCGCGATCGCGTACGCGTTGACGGGAATCGTGGCCGCGGCCAGCACCACGACCGCCACCAGCCGCGCCCGTGGCAGCCGCCGCCAGCTCAGCCGGGTGACGCCGGTCACGGCCAGCACCGCGAACGGGAACGTGATCCCGTTGAACGCATGCAACGGGGTCGCGCTCAGCCCGGTCGCCGACAGGATGTAGATCACGACCGCGGCCAGCGGCCAGATCCTCGTCATCAGCTCAAGGAAGTCACGCGGCTTGCCGCGGTAGCCGAGGATCGCGACGATCGCCAGCGGCGAGATCCCGATCGCGATCGACCAGAACGAGAACGCGTGCTTGCTCGCGAGCCGCGCGAGGCTCCACGAGAGGTCGAGGTGCCCGAGCGCCACGTAATAGACCAACGGCAGGCCGGTCAGCGCGATCGTCAGCACCGGCAGCACCAGGTTGCGGCCACGGAGGTGCTCGCGCCAGCGGATCAGCTCGGCCAGCACCAGGATCACGATCAGCAGTTCGCCCTGCCACGGGTGCAACGTGCTCGCCAGCGCTCCCATAAGTCCCGGCGCCCATGCGACCTGGCTCCGTCCTCGCGCACGCTCGTAGGACAACATCGCGAAAACGATCAGCGCGACCGCCATCAGCCCGAACGGGTAGCCCCACGACAGCCAGCCCGGCATCATGTCGCCGACGATCCCGAACGTGCCGTTGACGACGCTGAAGCAGCCGAAGAACAGGCCGAGCGCGATCACGGCCCGGCGCTGGCCCCGCGTCTCGACGGTGCGGTACGCGTAGGCGCGGATCGCGAGGAACGTGCCGAGCACCGCCACCGGTTTCCACAGCATCAGCGACAGCCACGGGGCGACCCCGAGCGCCGTGATCACGCCCGAGATCACGACCGCCGGCTGGAAGTAGTCAGACGGCGTCGGCCGCAGGACGAACATGTTGGCCGCCAGCACGTGGTGCGAGGCCGACACGATCCAGGCCAGGTACTGCATCTGGTCGACGATGTAGAACCCGTCGGTGCCGGTCCAGACGACGTTCTGGGCGATTGCGGACCAGACGTCGATCGCGACGACCCACATCGACATCGCCGCGAACAGGCCCAGCAAGACCAACTCGACCGAGTCAAAGCGCCGCCGTTCGGACCGCTGCTCGGGGACGAGCAGAGCCGGGCCGCCGGAGGCGGTTGGCAGCGCAGATTCAATTCGCACGGGCGCCGACGCTAACAAAGCACCGCCCGCAGACCAATCCGGTTAGTTCGCGAGCTTATGCTGATGTGACTGCGATGCCTGGCCGACTGAGCTGCCGAGCGGGTTGATTCCGTGGGCCGCGATGTACAGCGCTGTGGCCGGCATGAACGCCAGAATCAGGAACACCGTCATCGCCAGCGCGGTCCGGCGCAGGTTGACGCTGGTCGCCAGCGCGGCGAGCGGCAGCAGCCAGATCACGTACCAGGGGACCAGCCACGCGAGGCTCGCCAGCAGGGCGAACGTCGACCACCCGGCGCCCGCAAGCCAGTCGCGCTCCCGGTAGACCTCGTAGACGACGACCAGCACAACGCACACGATCGCGACCTTCAGCAGCCCCGGCGCCCCGCCGCCGATCCCGATCGCCAGGCCGACGATGTTCGGGATGCTGAAGTCGGTCAACAGTGAGCTCTGATCTGACAGGTTCGGGATCGAGAAACCGAACAGCGCCAGGCTGAGCGCGATCATCGGCACCGCCGCGAGCGCAGCGCCGACCACGAACCGCACGCGCCGCTGCCTGGTCGCGAGCGCGACCAGCAGAAACGGCGCCAGCAGCACGGCCGTGAACTTGACCGCGATCGCGAGCACCAGCGCCGCGCCCGAGAGCCGGTCGCGGCGAGCGAGTAGGAACGAGATCGCCGCCATCGACGGCACCAGCATCATGAAGTCGTTATGAAACCCGCCGATCGCATAGATCAGGTAGATCGGGTTCAGAGCCACGAACACGAGCGCGTACCGCGGATCGCGGCCCAGCTGCCGCGCGCACTGCCAGACGAGCGCCAGGAAGCCGAGGCTGAGCAGGACGGCGCTGACCTTCAGGCACCAGTACGCGAGCGGGATCGAGACAAACGCGAGCGGATAGGTGAGCGCCGTGAACAGCGACCCGTACGGGCTGCGCAGGTTATGCCAGGTCGTGAACCCGTAAATCGGGTCGAAGAATTCCTGCTTGATCACGTGCGTGTACGGGTTGAGCTCGTGCAGCCCACCGAGGCGCGCGTAACCCAGGTAGTTGAAGACGTCGTTGAGCTGCAGCGGCGGGCTGAGCAGGAGGATCACGTGCAGCGCCACGATCGCGCCCACGACGACGCGCATCGAAAGCGCGCGGACGGCGGCGACAGCGACCAGGTAGGCGACGATCATCACCACCAGTACGGCGCTGAACGCGAGCCCGACCGTCTTCGGGTTGTCGATCAGACGCGGAACGAGCACGTGCAGCGGTCCGGCCTCCCAGGCCGGGAAGAAGTCGCTTGAGCGCGGGACCAGCACCGACGGGCCCGACGCCGCGGCGACCACCACCACCAGCGTCGCGACGATCAGTGTCCCGATCGCGATCCGGCCGGCGACCCGGCCGAGCCGAATCCGCGGCAGCGAAGCGGTCCCAGACAGGCGCGGAAGGGTCGGCAGCGCGACCGTGCCCTCGGCCGGGCTGGAGCCCGCGGACGCAAACGAGACCGCGCGCTCGCCGTCATTGTGCTGCTCGCGCATCGGTTGAAGATAGTGCCGTTTGGGCAGTTTGCCTCGATCGGGCCACGTGTTGCGATCTCGTTAAGCATTTCCGAACTTGCCAGGAGTCGTCACGCGGCGCGGGCTCCCACTGAGCCGTGCCGTCGGCCAGACCACTAGATTGACGCCGTGAGCGTCGGCTCGCTGTCAACTGACACCCGTCGGCCGGGGCGGACCGCGAGTGCGCGCTCGCGGGCGCTCGCGGACCCGGTGATCCTGTCGGTCGCGGCCCTGACCGGGCTCGCGGCGATCCTGCGCTTTGCGCTGCTTGCGCATCAGGGATTCTGGTTCGACGAGGCGAACACCGCCGCCGACATTCACTACTCCCCCGGCCAGATGCTCGGGCTGCTGCCGCAGAACGAGACCACGCCGCCGCTCTTCTACTGCGTCGCGTGGGTGTGGGCGCGGGTGTTCGGGTTCGGCGAGTTCGCGCTGCGATCACTTCCGGCGCTCGCCGGGGTCGCGACCGTCCCCGTGATCTACGCGGCGACCGCCAAGCTGGTCAGCCGGCGGGCGGGGGTCGTTGCCGCGGCGCTGTGCGCGTGCAACCCGTTCCTCGTCTGGTACTCGCAGGAGTTCCGCCCCTACATGCCGATGGTGCTGCTCAGCGCGGCCAGCCTGCTGGTGTTCGCTTATGCGCGCGAGCGCCCGAGCGGGCGCGCGCTGGCGGCCTGGGCGATCATCTGCGCGCTCGGGATCACCAACCACTACTACGCGTTGCTGGTGGCCATCCCGGAGGCCGTCTGGCTGCTGGCTTTGTACCGGCGCAATCGATCGGTGTGGGCGGCGGTTGTGCTCGTCGGCGCCGTCGGGCTCGGGCTGCTGCCGCTCGCGCTCAGCCAGAACCACACCGGCAACGCGAGCTGGATCGCGCCGATCCCGCTGGTGCCGCGACTGGCGCAGATCGTGCCTCAGTTCCTGGTTGGCTTCCAGGCTCCGTCGTACCAGCTGCTGCTGCGTGTCTGCGAGCTCGCGGTCCTGATCGCGTTCGCGATGCTCGTGCTCCGGTCCGACCGCGTCGAGCGCAGCGGCGCCTTGGTGGCGGGCACGATCGCGATCGCGGGCTTCATCCTGAACCTGCTGATGATCGCTGGCGGCGTCGATGACCTGATCACCCGCAACCTGCTCGCACTGTGGCCGCCGGCCGCGATCGTCGTCGCCGCCGGACTCGGCGCCAAGCGCGCGAGCTGGATCGGAATCTTGACCACCGCCGCCGTATGCGTCACCGGCATCGTGGCGGTCGTCGGGGTCGACACCACGCGCGGCTACCAGCGCCCGGACTGGCGCGCGGTGGGGCGCGTGCTTGGCGCTCAGCCGGCGCCCGGGGTCGCCGAGCGCGCGGTGCTGGTTCAGGACTACCGCGACCGGCTGCCGCTGTCGCTGTACGTGCCCGGCCTGAACTTCCTCAACGCCCCCTCGGCTCGCGTGACCGAACTCGACGTCGTCTCGATCAAGGCTCCGCGCGTGCCGCTCTGCTGGTGGGGGGCGGCGTGCAACCTGTCGGGATCGAGGATGCAGCGTGACTACAAGATCCCGGGGTTCCACGTCGTCTGGCGGCGGAACGCGTACCAGTTCACGGTCATGCGTCTGGAGTCGTCGAGGCCGGTCGCGCTCACGCCCGCGATCGTCGCGGCGGCGCTGCGGACGACGACCTTCCGCCGCGACGAGCTGCTGGTCCAGCGGCATTCGTGAGCGCGCGCAGCTCGGACGCCGTCAGCCGACGGTAGGCGCCGGGCGCCAGGTCGCCGAGCTCGAGCGGGCCGAAGCGCACCCGCTCGAGCTGGCGGACACGATGGCCGACGTGCTCGAGCATCCGCTTGACCTGCCGCTTGCGGCCCTCGTGGATCGTGATTTCGATCGTGTCGCGGGCCACCCGCCGCACCCGAGCCGGCGCCGTGATCCCATCGTCGAGCTCGACGCCCGAGCGCAGCGCGGCGATCGCTGCGCCCGACACGGGCGGGCGAGCGATCCGGGCGCGGTACGTCTTCGGGACCTCGAAGCTCGGATGCGTGAGGCGGTGCTCGAGCTCGCCGTCGTTGGTCAGCAGGATCAGACCGGTAACGTCGATGTCGAGCCTGCCCACCGGGTACAGGCGCAGGTCGGAGGCGACCAGCGACACGACCGTCGGGCGCCGCTGCGGATCAGCGGCCGTCGACACGACGCCGACCGGTTTGTTGAGCGCGTACACGACCCGCTCAGTCGTGGCCGCTAGCGGCCGTCCGTCGAGCGTCACGGCGTCGTCGGGGCGGACGTCGTGGGCCGGGTCGAGCACCGGCCGGCCGGCGACATTCACGCGTCCGGAGCGGACGATCTGCTCGGCCGCGCGCCGCGAGGCGACGCCGGCTGAGGCGAGGAATTTCGCCAGGCGCATCGCGATGGCACCATAGTCAGCATGGACAACGCACTGCTCGAGCAGACGCTGACCCAGCTTGGCGAGCCTCGGTATCGGCGCGGGCAGATCTGGAAGTGGGTCGCGCACGGAGCCGACGGCTTCGACGCGATGACTGACCTGCCGCTCGCGCTTCGTGCCGAGCTGGCCGAGACGGTCCCCTTTTCGAGCCTGACGCTCGAGCGCGAGGCGCGCTCGCACGACGGGACGATCAAGGCGCTGCTGCGGACTGCCGACGGGCGGCCGCTCGAGGCGGTGCTGATGTGCTACCGCGACGGCCGGCGGTCGCTGTGCCTGTCCTCGCAATCGGGCTGCCCGCTGACGTGTTCGTTCTGCGCGACCGGTCAGATGCGCTTCGGGCGCAACCTGACCGCATCAGAGATCCTCGACCAGGCGCTTTACTTCCGCCGCATCGGACCGGTCGATCACGCCGTGTTCATGGGCATGGGCGAGCCGATGATGAACCTCGACGCGGTGCTGGAGGCGTGCGCGGCGCTTCCCGACCTCGGGATCAGCCACCGCCGGACGGCGATCTCGACCGTTGGCTGGATGCCCGGGATCAAGCGGCTGACCGCCGAGCCAATGCCGATCCGGCTCGCACTGTCGCTGCACGCGGCCGACGAGCAGCTGCGTTCGCAGCTGATGCCGGTCAATGACCGCTACCCGCTGGCGGACGTGCTGGCCGCGTGTCGCGAGCACTACGAGCGCAAGCGCAGGATGGTGTTCGTCGAATACGTGATGCTGGCCGGGATCAACGACTCCTATGTGCAGGCGCGCCAGCTCGCGCAGGTGCTCGACCCGCGGGCGTTCAAGGTCAACCTGATCCCGTACAACCCGATCGACGCGCCCTACGAGGGCTCGAGCCCGAAGGCGATCGAGGCATTCCGAGCCGAGCTCGAACGCCAGGGGATCGCGGCTACCGTGCGCGTCACGCGGGGACGGGACATCGACGCGGCCTGCGGCCAGCTGGCGGCCGCCGGCGCCGCCTAACCGAGCAGCATCCCGACGTTGATCGCGTTCGCCATCGCGCGGTAGCCGGCTGCGTTGGGATGCAGGTGATCGCCGCTGTCATACGTCGGATTCAGCCGCTCCGGATCATTCGGGTCCTGGACCGC
>JBKQJQ010000140.1:0-2909 GCA_052147875.1 Solirubrobacteraceae bacterium
TGCATTACGCCCTGGACCACGCCGGGAGGCTCCCGATCGTGATTGCGGCGCGGCTGGCTCGGACGTGGGGACTCTTCGACCCCATTCAAGGGAGAGCCAACAATGAGGGGCGCAACGTCACGGTCTCAAACATCGGCGTCGTCTTCTATTACTTCATCGCCGCGCTCGCTCTCGTTGGAGCCTGGGCCCTGCGTCGCCGGCGCTCCGAGCTGTGGGTGCTGCTAGCCCCGCTCGTACTCGTCAGCCTGACCGCCGCGGTCACGTTCGGCGGGGATCTGCGGTTGCGATACCTCGCCGAGCCCGCGCTCGTGCTGCTGGCGGCCCTCGGCGTGGGCGCGATGCGGGAGCGCCGGAACGCCCGCCGCCTCGGCCGGCAGCCGCTGGTCCGAACGTCTGGTTGAGCGCCCGCGCCTTCGACGGGCGACGCTGTGCCTCTTACTAGACATCAGAGTTGGTCAGCAAGAGCGGGTCGGGAGCCCACGCGCCCGATCTAGGACGTACGATGCGTGCAGGTGAGCCGGGAAGTCTGGTCGGCGCGTTTCGTCGACCCAGTAAGGAGTTCAGTGTCGCTCCCCGGAATCATCCTTCTGAGACCTGGCGAACGGGTGTGAGGGCTGATGTCGGCTGCCGCTGCGATCCCGTTGTTCCTCGTGTCGCTCGCAGTGACGCTGGGCGCGGCGCGGCTGTTCGCGAGAAGGCTGGATCGCCTCGGGATTCGGTTTGGCTTTCCCGAGGCGCTGATCGGGCTGCTCACGGCGCTCGCCGCCGACGGCCCGAACATCTCATCGGCGCTGTACGCGGTGGCTCGAGGCGAGCACAGCGTCGGCATCGGTCTCCTCGTTGGCTCAAACGCGTTCCAGTTGGCTGCGATGATCGGCATGAGCGCCCTGCTCGCGGGGACGGTGATGCTGCCGCGCGACGCGCTAGTCGTCGAAGGCGTAGCGGGACTGCTTGTAACCGTGCTCGCGGCGGCCGCGCTACTCGGGTGGCTGATGCCCGCGGTCGCGTTGGCGCTCGGCGCTTGTGTCGGCGTCGCTTACCTGACGATTGTGATCGGCGGCTCGGAGTTGCTGGTTCGGCGACGACACGAACATCGCCCCGGAGGACGGCTCGAGCGTCTGCTTGACCAGCGCCGACGTCCCGAGCGATCCGACCCACCGCCTTCAGATCCGACGCATCACCTGCTGGCGCTGGTCGTGGTCGACGTCGCGGTGATCATCGCGGGAAGCGTAGGGATGGTCGAGGCCGCGCTCGCGCTCGGCGGACAGTGGGGTATATCGAGAGCTGTCCTTGGGGTCGTGATCCTGGCGCCGATTACCAGCCTCCCCAACGCGATCACGGGGGTCCGCCTCGGTCTCGCTGGCCGCGGCGCGGCTCTGGTCGGGGAGACGTTCAACAGCAACACGCTCAACCTCGGCGTCGGGGTGTTAGTTCCGGCGCTATTCACGCCACTGGGAGTCCTGACGGCCACCGGCAAGCTGCAGCTGACGTGGTTGATCGCGATGACCGTTGCGTGCATAGCGCTGCTAGCGATGCGCCGCGGGATGAGCCGTGGCGGAGGCGCTTTCCTGATCCTTCTGTATCTCGGGTTTGTCGCGCTACAGGCGCTGTCGCCGTAGCGACGTCACCCGCGGCCGCGCAGGTCAGCGGTGGCTCCCGGCGGTGTGCCGGCCCACGCTCGTGCGTCTGTTGCCCCGGTCGGTATTTGATGGCAGTGTGATTTCGGCCGTCCGCGTTCGTGCAGAGGGTGAGAGGCCGGAATCACCCTGCCTCCGAATCCCCAGGCGGAACTGGATCGCGCCTCGAAACCGAAAGGACACCGGATGGGAAAAGTGATCGTGATGAATGCGGTGACGCTTGACGGCGTGATGCAGGGACCGGGACGGGCGGACGAGGACACGCGCGACGGGTTTGCGCACGGCGGCTGGGGGGTCCCGTACGGCGACGAGGCGACGGTCGCGAAGATGGGCGAGCGGATGGGCGAGGACCGCGCCTGGCTGTTCGGGCGGCGCACCTACGAGCAGCTGCTGGCCTCCTGGAACGTCCGCGGCGGCCGGTTCAGGGACGCGCTCAACGAGACTCGCAAATACGTCGCCTCAAGCAACCCCGAAGCGAGGCTCGAGTGGCCCAACTCGACCCTGCTGCACGGGGACGTTCCGGCCGCCGTGGTGGACCTCAAGCAGAGCACGGACACGAATCTCGTGATCATGGGCAGCGGCGTGCTGATCGGCTCCCTGATGGCGGCCGATGTGATCGACGAGTATCTGCTGATGATTGCTCCGCTCGTGCTGGGCACCGGACGGCGCCTGTTTGCGGGCGGCACGCAAGCGTCGCTGCGGCTGGCCGATAGCAGTTCCACGAGCACTGGGGTGGTGATCGCCACATACGAGCGTGGACGGGGATAGGAGACCGAGGATGAGCCCTCCGGGCAGGCTCGGGCGAATCGTCCGGCGCCGCGCGTTGGCCCCGCGCAGCCACCTCCGCCAGGCCGTTGCCGGTGTCTAGATCCCCGACGGCGCCGCCGCAAGCTCGACTGCGGGCGCTGTATTCGAGTCGGCGGGCGCTCTGTTCGAGCCGGCAGCTGGTGGCGCCTCGATCGCTTCGGCATCAGCGGTCGCCCAAGAGAGACGTTGGATCAGGTGCGTGGCGTAGTGCGGACTCTGGAGGTTGGCGGCTACGACCCGCTCGCTGAGCGTGACGCCTGGGTTCTCGCCGTAGAGGACGTCGGTTTGGATGATGATCCTTGGCATCTGAGCTCCGTTTCGCTGAGGGTGGGTGTTAACGCAGTTATCGAGCCTGGCGCACGTCCGGGTGCCGCGGCCGCCGACCGGATCGAGCAGCGGCCTCGGGGCGGGCGGTTTGCGCCCGCCCCGATCCGGGACTATAAGTTAACAACGTGCGTGACCAAT
>JBKQJQ010000141.1:0-3035 GCA_052147875.1 Solirubrobacteraceae bacterium
GGCTGGGCCAAGCGCGCCGGGACGCCGGCGGCGCTGATCGCGAGCGCTCACGCGAGGTCGAGTGCCCGTTCGTCGGTCTCCGTCCACAAGGGCGTCGGCTCGGGCGCGCCCACGCGGGCTTCGAACGAGACGTCGTTTACCGCCCCGGTCACCGGGCGATTCCGTCAGGTCCGACGCGCCGGCGGCGTGCTGGTCGACATCGCGCTCGACGTCCACGGCCAGCGGCTGAGCAGGCTCCGGATCCGCATCCAGGGCCAGCCGATCGCCGGCGGCGGCGTGCAGATGAGCAGCAGCCGAGTCACGCTCGGACCGGCTGGCAACCCAGACGAGTACTCGGGGCAGATCACGGCGCTGCAGGGGTCCGACGTCGCCGCCAGGCTTGCCGGTGGCGGCTCCGCGTTCTCGCTGCTCGCGCGGCTGGCGCTCAATCCCGGGGTGGGCAGCGTGACCGGAACCGTCGGCACCGTCCCCGGGGGTGGGCCATGACGATCCTGCCGCGCCTGCTGCAGGGGGTCACCTCCGGCGCAGCCGGCGATCTGGGCTCGCACGAGCAGGTGCACGGTCCATTGCCTGATCTGCGCCACTGGGCTCCGGGCCGCCTGATCGACGAGGTCGAGCGTTCGGGCCTGCGCGGCCGTGGCGGCGCCGCATTTCCGGTCTCCACCAAGATGCGCGCGGTCGCCGGGAGGCGGGGCCCTCGAATCGTGCTCGGCAACGGCACCGAGGGCGAGCCGGCGAGCGCCAAGGACCGGCTACTGCTCACCAGGGCCCCGCATCTACTTCTCGACGGCGCCAGCGTCGCGGCGCGCGCGGTCGACGCCCGCGTCGTGGTGATCGCATTTTCCGACGGTGATCGCGAGGTCGCCGACACGCTCGAGACGGCCCTTGACGAGCGCCGCTCCGAGCGCCGCCGCGACGACCCGAAGTTTGAGCTTTACGCCGGCGAGGGCGGGTTTGTCGCCGGTCAGGAGTCTGCGCTCGTCAACGCGCTGTCCGGGGGCGAGGCGAAGCCGTCGTTCGCGGCGCGACCCTACGAGCACGGGATTCGCCGCCGCCCGACCCTCGTGCAGAACATCGAAACGCTCGCCCATCTGGCGCTGATCGCCCGCAACGGTTCGCGCTGGTACCGGGAGGCCGGAACCAGCCAGGACCCGGGCTCGGCGCTCGTGACGCTGTCGGGCGCGGTCCACGAGCCCGGCGTCTACGAGATCGAGCAAGGCGCGCCGCTGGATGAGCTGCTCGACAGCGCCGGCCTGACAGAGGATCTAACCGGCGTGCTGATTGGCGGCTACTTCGGCTCCTGGTTCGGTGAGGTAGCGGTCCGGCAGCTGTCTTTGTCGCCCGGCGAGCTCGCGCGGCACGGCGCGAGCCTCGGCGCCGGTGTGATCGTCGCGCTCGGCGCCGGGACCTGTGCGGTCGCCGAGACCGCCCGCGTCGCCGACTACTTCGCGCTCGAGTCGGCGGGACAGTGCGGACCGTGCGTGAACGGGCTCGGTGCGATTGCCGACACGATCCAGCAGGTCGCGGGCGGTACCGCGAGCCCTGGCGCGGGGCGAGAACTCGCCCGCTGGAGCAGCTCGCTCGCCGGGCGTGGGGCCTGCCAGTTCCCGGACGGAGCGACCCGGTTTGTCGCGAGCGCGCTGCGCGTGTTCGCGTACGAGTTCGAGGATCACATGCGCCACGGCCCGTGCGACGGCTGTGGTGCCGAGCCCCTGCTTCCGATCCCGATCGCGGTCGCGCGCGGAGGCGGCCGGCGATGAAAATGCGCGTGAACCCGATCCAGTGCGTCGCCCACGGGATCTGCGCCGAGCTGCTGCCAGAGCGCGTATCACTCGACGAGTGGGGCTACCCGGCTGTCGACGGCGTGCGTCTCGAGCCCGAGCTGATCGGCCACGCTCGCCGCGCGGCGACTGCATGCCCTGTCCTTGCGCTGCTCCTGGAGCAGGAAAACACGTGAAGCATCGGGGCGGCGCGCTGGTCGCGGTGGCGCTCGCCGCCGCGACGTTGACGGCCGTCTCGGCATGCGGCGGGGACTCGACGAGTTCGTCGTCAGGCCGTGCTTCGACGGCCTCGAGCTCGCGCGCCGTCGCGAACGCGCATCGTTCAACGGTTCGGCACACGCGGCGCGTCTCGGCCTCCGCTGACGCGCCGCCCGCCCACCCCAGGCTCATGGCCTCGGCGATGAGCTCGGTACCGACGAACTTCGTGCCGGCGGTCAGCTGGCGTGGGCAGACAGCGGCCTGGGTGGCGCGCAGGCCTGGTTTTGCGTTGCTGTCCTTCAACTAGCAGCTCGTCGAGCTCCGGCTGCACTCGGGCACGATCGACGTCGGCAGCACCGGCTGGCGCTTTGGCCCGACGATCGCAGCGCCCGAGCGCCGCCGGCTGCTCGCGGCGTTCAACGGCGGCTTCAAGCTCGAGACGAACGCTGGGGGCTTTGAGTCATACGGACGGGTTGGCGCTCCGCTCAGCGACGGACTCGGGTCGATCGTCACCTACTCCGATGGCACGACGGACATTGGCGCCTGGCGTAACGGCGTGCGGGCGCCCGGCAAAGAGGTCGTGTCCGTCCGTCAGAACCTGCATCTGCTGATTGATCGCGGGCGGCCCGCTGGCGACACCGGATGCCTGCTGTGCTGGGGCGCGACGCTTGGTGGCGTCATTGACCCGGCGCGCTCGGCGCTCGGGATCACGGCCGACGGCCATCTCGTGTGGGCGGGAGGCGAGCACCTGACGGTCGCGGACCTCGTGAACATCCTGCTGGCAGCTCACGTCGTCAGGGCGCTCGAGCTCGACATCAACCCCGAGTGGGTGGCGGGCTATCTGTACGGCCGTCGCGGCGGAGTGGGTGCCCTCGCGTCCGTGCCGGTCGTCCCCGGCCAGCCGGGCGTGCCGGGGCAATTTCTCGCGCCCTACAGCCGCGACTTCTTCACGATCGTCGCTCGTTGATCAGATCTTGCGGTAGCGCGCCTCGACCAGCGAGAACAGCGCGAAGCAGACGAAGCCGGCGGCAACCAGGCCCAGCAGCAGCGGGCCAT
>JBKQJQ010000142.1:0-9234 GCA_052147875.1 Solirubrobacteraceae bacterium
CCATTCGCAGCAGCGGTCGCGCACTCGATCGGCGAAAGCATCGATCCGGTCGGCGGCGATACCGGCGTCGAGCAGGATCGCGCGCGCGATTTCGCCGTCGGTGCGCCCGGCCGTCGGGATGTGCGTCCCGATCAGGCTGGTGTCGACCCCGTGCACTTCTCGCAGGGCAGCGCTCATCGCCTCCCCCACCAGCGGCGCCGTGCCTTCGAGCAGCGTTCCGTCGATGTCGAACAGTAGAAGCAGCGATTGTGGGGTCCGCGGAGCGACCTGTGTAGCACACCAGATCGGACCGTTCGGACCGACGGCGGTGCATCCCCACGCCTCAGATGTATGAGCGGTCACGGTCGGCGCCGTGCGCGCTCCGGTGGCGTTTTGTGCGCGAGGACGCACACCGATCCGCGGCCAGAGCGGTAGGATCGGATCCGCAATCCGGGCTAGGGAGAATGGATTGGAGCAGCTCACCCCGAGACCAGCGGCGGTGACAGCAGGCGCGCCCTCGGCGTCCACTGCGGTAGCTCCCGCATCGCCTGAGACGACCCGCGCGTCCTCCGAAGCCCCGGACGCGACGTGGCCGTCGCGGGGGCGCGTGAGCAAGTTCGTGATCCCGGAGGTGATCTTTGGCGTAGGCACGCTGGCGGAGGTTGGTGGCGCGGTCCGCCGGGTCGGAGGCCGGCGGCCGATGGTCGTCAGCGACCCGGGCGTGCTCGCGGCCGGCTGGGTCGAGCGCGCGGTGCCGTACCTGGCCGACGTGAGCGTGCGTTGGCGACTGTGGCACGACCTGACGCCCAACCCGAAGGACGTCGAGGTTCAGGCGGCGTTCGACAGCTACCTAGAGAGCGGTTGCGACGCGCTGCTGGCGATCGGTGGCGGGAGCTGCATCGACCTCGCCAAGGCGGTGGCGATCCTCAGCGGCAATGGCGGCCATATCCTCGACTACGAGGGCATCGACCGCGCCACCAGCCCGATCCCGCCGATGGTGATGGTCCCGACGACCGGCGGCTCGGGATCGGACGTGTCGCAATTCTGCGTGGTAACCGACACGAAGCGACGCTTCAAGGCGACGATCGGAGGCCACGCGCTCGTCCCCGAGATCTCGATCACCGACCCAGAGCTGCTGACCACAATGTCGGCCGAGCTGACCGCGCACACCGGGATTGACGCGCTGAGCCATGCGATCGAATCCGCGGTGTCCGAAGCGTGCGACTTCCTGAGCAAGGAGCTCGCGATGGCCTCCGTCCGCGCAATCACTGAGCACCTCCCGGCGGCGGTTGCAGATCCGCTCGATCTCACGGCGCGCGAGGGGATGGCCCGCGCGAGTCTGCAGGCCGGGATGGCGTTCACCAACGCGCTGCTCGGTGCGACGCACGCGATCGCACACCAGATCGGTGGTGCGCTCGATCTGCCGCACGGGCTGCTCAACGCAATCCTGCTGCCGCATGTCATGCGCTTCAACGCCGAGACACACGCCGACCGATACGTCGATGTGGCGACAGCCCTTGGCATCGAGACCGACGGGCTCGATGCCCGCACCGCGGCCGAGCAGGCGATCGAACGCGTCGAGGAGCTCAGCCGGAGCCTGGGGATTCCGAGCGGGCTGCGCGAGATCGGCGTCCATTCCGCGGACTTCGGCGCCTTCGCGGTGAACGCACTGCGGGACGCCTATATTGCGACCAACCCGAGACCGATTGGGGAGGACGATGTCCGCGACATCTGCGTCGCGGCCTACTGAGCAGCGCGCCAGCGTCGACCGGCTGGCGCTCGAGCGCCTGATCGGCGTCCGCTCGTCCAAGCCGAGCTTCTACGCCGCCTGGCGGGATAAGTCCGCTCGCCTGGACCATACGATCGAGACCCTCGAGTGGATCTCGGCCGCCCTGTGCGCCGCTCCGGACGGACCAGGGGCGCTCTGCGATGCCGTGGTGGAGGCGGCTGCTCACCACTTCAACGCGCCGTGGGCGGCGATGATGTTCTCGGGCGCTCGCGCGGGCGAGGATCTCCCGCGAGTCATAGTCCACACCCGCGGTGAGGTGGTTCAGCGATGGGACACGCCACCGCGAGTGCTCGCGGAACTTGCCGAACGGACGCTGACCGCGGAGCGGCCCGTGGTCGTTGCGGACGATCTCGCCGCAGCGCTCGGTGGCGAACGGTGTGCGGCCGTTACGGTACCGATGCCCGACGGCGGGGAGCCGGCCGGGATGCTCGCCGTGGGGCTGCCGGCTGAGGCCGAGCTGGAGCCGAGCGATATGTCGATTCTGTTGACGCTCGGCAACCACGCCGGCGTCGCCCTTCACAACGCTTGGCTGTTCCAGGAGAATGAGCGACGAGCGGCCGAGCTCGAGCGGCGCAGCGACGAACTCCAGGGGACCATGCGGCGGCTCGAGCACGCCGGCAGGCGGCAGTTGATCAGCGAGGAGCGCAACCGGATCGCGCGGGAGCTGCACGACAGCGTCGCTCAGCACCTGTTGACGATCGGCATGAACCTCGAATGGTGCCGGCGGCACAAGTCGACCGTGCCGCCTGTGCGCGAGCGCATGTCGGCGGCGAAGGCCCTGGCGCGGGCAGCCGTCGAGGAAATTCGGGAGGCGATCTTCGAGCTCGCGAGCGACGGCCAGATCGAGCTGCGGAGCGCGCTCCGCGAGATGATCGAGGACGTGGAGGCGGGCACCCGCCTCGAGGTGCGGCTCCGCGAGTACGGGGACACGCATCCGGTCGCGGCTGTAACCCAACACGCGCTCGTGCAGATCGCCCGCGAGGCGCTGTTCAACGTCGTCCGTCACGCGGACGCGTCCCATGTCTGGCTGACGCTCCGGTGGCGGCCGCACGTCGTGTCACTCGCGATCGCCGATGATGGCTGCGGCCGGCCCGCGGAGCTCCAGCGACACCTTCTCGCCCCCCATCCGTCCGGCGATCACCTTGGGCTCGCCGGGATCGCGGACCGGGTGCGCAGCCTGGGCGGGACTGCCTGGTTCGAGCGCCGCCGCGGCGGCGGCGTCAAGCTGAAGGTCGAGGTCCCCCTCGGAGGTACGGTTGGTATCGCCTGAGGCCGCCGACGTGCCTGCCCGTGTGCTGCTGGTCGACGATCACGCGATCGTCCGCCGCGGTCTGCGCTCAATCCTCGAGCTGGAGCCCGATGTATCGGTTGTGGCTGAGGCGGGAGGCCGCAACGAGGCGCTGCGCGCGCTCGACCAGGCCGAACCTGACATCGTGCTCCTCGACCTCAAGCTGAGCTCCGAACACGACGCTGAGGGCCTCGACCTGTGCAGCGAGATCCTCGAGCGCCGCCCGACGTCGAACGTCGTGATCCTTTCGACCTTCCTGGACGAGGGTCTGCTCGACCAGGCGCTTCGTCGCGGCGCCAAGGCATACGTGCTCAAAGAGGTCGACGTCGTCGAGCTCATGCGGATCATCCGCGCCGTGTCACGCGGGGGGTCCGCGTTCGACGGCCGCAGCGCAGCGATGGTGAGGGCACTCGTCGCCGGCCAACGCGCGGATGCCGAGCCGATGTTCACCGGCCGTGAACGCGAGGTCACCAGGCTGCTCGCCGGCGGGCTGACCAACCGCGAGATCGGCCGCCGCATCTTCGTGAGCGAGAGCACCGCCAAGTTTCACGTGCGCAACGTGATGCGAAAGCTCGGCGTCCACAGCCGCGCGGAGGTTGCGTACGCCGCCGGCAAGCGCGGCCTGCTGGACGAGCCGCTGCACCAGCGCTCGGTCATCTGAGCCGGTGGATCAAGCGCTTCCGCGTGGCTTCGACGGCTCGCAACTCGAGGCACGCCCAGCTTTCGCCCAGTTCAGCTGCTTGGCAAGCGCCGATGGGCGGTACTGGGCTCGAACCAGTGACCTCCTGCTTGTAAGGCAGGCGCTCTGACCAGCTGAGCTAACCGCCCGCGCGACGGGGATGGTAGCCGTGCCACGGACACTCGCTGCATCCGAAATGCCCGCGGGGCCGAGCCAGACAGCACCGCAACAGCCACCTAGTACCGTCTCTGGACCGTGAACGAATTCGGCTTTGACCCGCAGCGAGCGCTGGACGCATTCAAGCGGCTGGCGGCCGATGCCCCGGCCCAACTGGCCGACGGCTTCACCAGGCTGGTCCGCGATGTCCCACCCGAGCGGCTCGAGCAGCTGATGCACTCCCCCGCCCGTAAGCCGATCCTGGACGGGATCTTCTGGCAGATGCCCAAGCAGGTCAACGTCAGCGACGCGACCGACCTCAAGACGTCGATCCGCTGGTCGATCATCGGCCGCGGCGATGGCGGGACCGACACCTACCAGCTCGAGCTCGACAATGGCCGTTGCTGGGTCGACCGTGGCGCGCACCTCCAGACGCCACGGCTCACGGTCACGATCGACGGGGTCGACTTCCTGCGCCTTGTGAGCGGCAATCTCGACCCGATGAAGGCCTACTTCAAGGGTCAGATCAAGCTTGCCGGCGACATCATGGTGGCCGCCAAGTTGGCGGCGCTGTTCCGCATCCCGGGAGCGCCGTCGGCCAACGGTGAGAAGTCCCCTGACGACGGGCCCGGCGGCAACGGCGCAGGCTGACGAAGGACCAGCCGAAACCCACCGTATACGTTGGAAACATTGGGTACCTGGCCGCGCTCTGGCCGAGGGAGCACCACACGCTCGCGCCCCTATCCTGGAACGATGCCCGCTGCGATCGAACTGAGGGGCGTGGTCAAGCATTACGGCGAGATCACGGCTGTCAACGGATTGAATCTGGTGGTCAAGCCCGGCATCTGCTTCGGTCTGTTGGGGCCGAATGGCGCCGGCAAGTCGACCACGATGCGGATGCTGACCGCGCAGACGCTCGCCGACGAGGGCACGATCGAGGTGCTCGGCTTTCGGCTGCCGGACGAGTCAAAGCCGGCGCGGATGGCGATGGGGGTCGTGCCGCAGCTCGACAACCTCGATGTCGAGCTCACCTGCCGCCAGATCCTGACCGTGTTCGCGCGCCTGTATCGCGTCCCGCGCGACCGGCGCGGCGCGGCCGTCGACGCGGCACTCGCGATCGCCAACCTCGAGTCCCGCGCCGACACGATCGTCCGCAACCTGTCGGGCGGCATGCGTCGCCGGCTGCTGGTCGCGCGCGGGCTGATCCATAGCCCGCAGCTGGTGCTGCTCGACGAGCCGACCGTCGGTCTCGATCCGCAGGTTCGCCAGGAGCTGTGGTCGCTGATCGACGAGCTGCGCGCTCGCGGGGTGACGGTCCTGATGTCGACCCACTACATCGAGGAGGCCGAGCGCCTGGCCGACACGGTCGCCGTCATGTCGGCCGGCACGATCATCGCCCAGGGCACCCCGGCAGAGCTGGTGCAGCAGTACGCCGGGCGCGAGGTGGTCGAGGTCTACGGGCCGCCGGCGGAGCTGGCCGAGTTCGAGGTGCGTGCCGCCCAGCGCGAATGGCGCTTTCGCCGCAGTGGGCCCGCGGTGGCGCTGCTGGAGGCAGAACGACTCGACGGAGAGGTGCCTGATGGCGTGCGCCGGCCGGCCAATCTGGAGGACGCGTTCGTCGCGCTTACCGGTCAGGAGATCGAATGAGCGTCGCGCAGGCCGGGCGCCAGATCCACCGCCTGGACCCGGCCGCGCTGGCCGGGGTCATGTACCGCGACGTCGTGCTCTTCCGGCGCTACTGGAAGGCGACGACCTTCTCGTCGATCGTGCAGCCGACGATCTACCTGCTCGCATTCGGGCTCGGGTTCGGTTCGCTGCTGCACAACGTCGGGCACGTGCGCTACGTGGAGTACGTTGCGACCGGGGTGGTCGCCACCGCGGTCCTGTTCTCGTCGGCCTTCCCCGGCATGTTCAACACGTTCATCCGCTGGCAGTTCCAGCGCACCTACGACGCGCTGCTGGCGGCACCGGTCGACGTCGAGGAACTGGTGACCGCCGAGATCCTGTGGATCTCGTTTCGGGCCGGCATCTACGGGCTCGCGCCGCTCGTGGTGGGGATCGCGTTCGGCCTGTCGCCGAGCGTCGGGATGCTGCTCGTGCCCGTGATCGGGTTCGTGACCGGGTTCGGCTTCGCCGGCTTCGGCGTCCTGATCGCCGCGGTCGCGAAGACGATCGACAACTTCAACTACGTCACCAGCGCCGTGCTGACGCCGATGTTCCTGGTTGCGGGCACGTTCTTCCCGATCACGACGCTGCCGCCGGTGCTGCGGACGATCGCGCTGTTCAACCCGCTGTATCACTGCGTCAAGCTGGTGCGCGATTTCTCGCTCGGGACCGTGCGGCCCGGCGACCTGATCAGCGCCGGGGTCCTGATCGCGTTCGCGTTCATCATGTGGCGGCTGTCGATCTGGCGCCTGGAGAGCCGCCTGATCGACTGAGAGCCCGCGGAGCCCGCAGGGTCCTACAGCTGCTCGGGCAGTCCGAAGCGCTCGAACACCGCCATCGCCTTGTCCGGGTCGACCGGCTCGTCGGGATAGCGCTCGAACACCTCGCGGTCGCGGGGGGCGGCCGAGCGGGCGATGAAAGCTGTTACGTCGCTGACCTGGTCGCCGCGCAGCGTCAGCACGTTGAGCGCGAACGGGCGGTATCGCTCGTCCTCATTGCTCCACGCGTAGAACCCGAGCGCCAGCTGGCCGTTGGCGGTCGTTTGTACCGTCCGCCAGCGCCAGGCGCCCGACAGCGGCCAGCCCTCGGCCCAGGCGGCAATCGCCTCGCAGCCTCGATACCAGCTCGACAGCGGCGGCATCGCGAACGTTGCGTCCTCGGTCAGCATCGCGGCGAACGCCTCGACGTCGTTGCGCTCCCAGGCGTCGACGTAGCGCGTGACGAGCTCCTTGATCCCGTCGTCACCGAGCGATCGCAGCGTCTCTTGCTGGCTGCGTTCGCCGACCCGCTCGTCGACCGCCGCCCGCGCGCGCTGCAGCGCGCTGTTGACCGATGCGACCGTGGTGTCGACGGTCTCGGCGACCTCCCTGGCGGAGAAGCCCAGCACCTCGCGCAGGAGCAGCACCGCGCGCTGGTTCGGCGGCAGGTGCTGCAGCGCGGCGATGAACGCGAGCTCGACGCTCTCGCGGCGCTCGTAGCTCGCCTCGGGACCGGCGTAGCCGTCCTCGAGCCCGAGCGTCTGGTCGGGATACGGCTCCAGCCAGACCGATTCGACGAGTGGGTCGCCCGGCGCGAGATGCGGGTCGCAGGCCGGCCCATAGTCGATTGGCAGCACGCGCTTGGGCCGCCGCTCGATCGCGTTCAGGCACGTGTTGGTCGCGATTGTGTAGAGCCACGAGCGCAGCGAGCTGCGCCCTTCGAACCGGCCCAGCCCCCGCCACGCGCGCAGCATCGTCTCCTGCAACGCGTCCTCGGCGTCGTGCACGGAACCGAGCATCCGGTAGCAGTGCGCATGGAGCTCGCCTCGATAGCGCTCGACCAGCTCGGCGAACGAGCGCTCGTCGCCCTCGCGCGCCGCATCGAGTAGCTGCCGCTCGTGTCCGCGCTTGGATGTCGAAGGCGTCGACATGCCTCACGAGCTTAGACCCGCGGGTCGCTCAAAACTCACCGCCGATGATTTACCGCCGCGGCGCCGGTCTAACTCACAGAGACGTGGCACAGCGACTCCCGTACCCCGTGGTCCATCTCGAGCTGCACACTGGCGACCTGGCCGGGGCCCGCGACCTGTACACGGACTTGTGCGGCTGGCGCCAGGAGACGATCGAGGTCTCCTCACGCTCGTATCTGGCGCTTGAGCTCAACCGCGAGCTCGGGGGCGGAATCGTCGAGTGTGCCGTCCGGCGGCCGCTGTGGCTGCCCTACGTGGAGGTCGACGAGGTCGATCGCGCAACCGAGCGCGCCCGCGACCGTGGCGCCGCAGTGCTGCTGGAGCCCCGCGAGGGGCCGGCCGGCTGGCGCAGCGTCGTCACAACCGCCGCCGGCGGCGAGCTTGCCTTCTGGCAGCCCAAGCGCTGATCAGGGGCTCACCCGGTCTGCGTATTCCCAACTCTAAATTTGCATCGTGGCGGTGTTGGGACCAACGGAGCGGGCAACAGCACGCTGCTCGCCGCCCTCGGAGGCGCGCGGCCGACCGCGGTAGACGGTCACGTTCGACGGCGACTGTAGGGGGCCGGCTTCAGTTGAAGGTTCACGTTTGACAGCCCCAAGCGCGCTCGCCATCATGCCCCGGGGCAGTCTCAACGAGTGGAGGCAACAGTGTTCAGAAGGATGGGGGCGCGCTGCGTGGCGCTCACAGTCACAGGGGCCGCCGTGCTGATGGCTGCCAGCAGCGCTTCGGCGGCGACGATCCGCCCGCCGGATCACATCAACCCGATGGTTCCGTTCAGTCGGGTCAACCACGACACCGTCACCAGCTCCAACTGGTCCGGCTACGCCGTTCAGAGTCCGAGCCAGTTCACTGACGCACAGGGAAGCTGGACCGAGCCGTCGGTGAGCTGCCCGTCGAACTCGGCCCAGTACGCATCGTTCTGGGTCGGCATCGACGGCTACTCGAGCGACTCCGTCGAGCAACTCGGGACCGACTCCGACTGCAACGGTCGCAACCGGCCGTCGTATTACGCCTGGTATGAGATGTACCCGGCCGGCTCAGTCGAGCTCTCGACCAGCAAGTACCCGGTCAAGGCCGGCGACACGCTGAGCGCGAGCGTCTCCGTCTCCGGAACGACGTTCACGCTGTCGATCGCGTCGTCCGAGGGCTGGACGTACACGACCAAGCAGAGTGGAGCCGGGCTGGCGCAATCGTCGGCCGAATGGATCGCCGAGTCGCCCGAGATCTGCAGCCGCAGGTGCACGCTCGCGCAGCTGTCGGACTTCGGCACGGTGAACTTCAGCAAGTCGGAGGCCACGGCTGGCGGCACCGTGCAGCCGATCAGCTCGTTCACCTACGAGAGCGGGCCACACGACATCATCGCGGCGACCAACAGTGGAACTGTCCGGGCTCAGCCTTCGGCGCTCGGCGCCGGCGGCAGCTCGTTCAGCATCGCCTGGAACCACGACTGATACGCACGCAGCCGCCAGGCCGCTGCGATGCCTGACACGCGACCCTCGGGAGCCCGGCTCTCGGGGGTCGCTCAGTTTACGTAAGGTCACTAATTAGCTAAGTATGCTAATCTATTTAGCCGTCTTACAAACCTCTCGAATTCTGGAGGTGTCGAAATGCGGCAAGGTGATTTCGCGACCGGTATGCGTCGCGCAGCGCGCGAGCCCGCCTCGCGCCGGACGTACGCGACCGGGATATGCCGGCCAGTCGCGCTCGCGTCGTCGACGACCGGCGACTTC
>JBKQJQ010000143.1:0-4118 GCA_052147875.1 Solirubrobacteraceae bacterium
GCGCCCCGCGACGCGTTGGCGCGGATCTTCACGCCATCGACCGAGATCACCCCAACCTCGACGAGACCCGCCTCACAACACAGGCTCAGCACCGCCGTGAACAACTCCCCGAGAGCCGTCTCGTGCCGGCGGCGGAACTCCGCGATCGTCGAATGATCCGGGATCGCCATCGCGGTGATCAGCATGTACGTGACGTCCTCCCGGCACGCCCGCTCGATCCCCCGCGACGACCGGTTCCCGCGCGCGTACGCGTGGATCAGCAGCGCGACCATCATCGAAGGTTCGTAGGCAGCGCGCCCCTGACCATTCGCGCGATACGCCCCATAGAACGCGCCGAGATCCATCTGATCGACCGCCCCCAGAATCGACCACACCACATGATCATCCGGCACCCAATCCGTCAAATCCGGCGGCAACAACAGCGACCGCCCCCGGTCACAAGCAATGAAGCTCTGAGCCATGCCGGAATCTTCTTAACCCGCCCAGACGGCACTCTTTGCCCGACAGCCACCGCCAGACGCGGGTCTTCCGTGCCTCCCGCTTTGGTCTAGAAGGGAAGCCGAAGCTCACGCAAGACCTCCGACCTCGCGCAACGCGACCCAGTGCCGCGGGTGCGGCACCTTTTTCCCCAGCCTGATCAGCGAGCAGTAGTGCTCTGAGAGCCCCGTCGCCGCGACTAGCTCGCCGATCGTCTTGCGGCGCAGACCGGGCAGGATCTCCGCAGCGAATATCGCCGGGTCCGGGCGCTGGCCCGTCCACTCCCGCACCGCTGCCTGATGGGCGGCGTTCTTCGAGCCGCGCAGCTCGGCGGCGCGTCCGCCGTGGGCCGGGTCTCGCTGCTCCGCGCGTAGCCGGGCCAGTACCTCGGTGGCTCGCCCTCGGGCGGCCGGTCCTTGCTTGTCGAACCGCTGGGTGCGGCAATCGTCGCAGTAGCGGCGTCGCCCGTCGATTAGGGGCGCGCCGCAGTCGCGGCACGTGCTGGGCAGCTTGGCGAACTCGCCGGCCGAACGGCGCTGCCGGCGATCCGGCGAGCGCTCATGCCAGGCGCGCTTCCGGTTGCCGCCGGTTAGCGTCGTGAGCGTGGGCAGCCTTGAGGTCGCGTGCCCGGCGGCGCCGCCCCTCCGAGTGCTAGCCAGGTGTTGGCTAAGGACTAGCGCTACCGGCGGTGCGCTCGCTTGCGGTGGGTCTCGTCGATGTACTTCCGGGGCCGCCCGCGTCGCCGCTCGATTGGGATTGGCTGCCCGCATCCGCACGCGCAAAGCCGGGGTTTCGGGTCTGGCGCTGTCTGTCGGTCGAGGTAGGCGGCGAGTAGCGCCTCGGGGTCGGCGGCGCGCGGCTTCCCCCCTAAGCCCGATCCAGCAGTCTCAATCTGGACCTGCCCCGGTTTGCGTGACACCGGGTTTGCGTGTTGATTGTTGTTGTTCGAGCGATTGATCTCAACCGCCCAGCGGCGAGAGTCGTAGTTGTTCGTAGGCGACCGGGGAGCGCATGCCGAGGGTGGAGTGGCGGCGTCGGCGGTTGTAGAGCGCCTCGATGTATTCGAACACGGCGGACTGCAGCTCGAGCCGGCTTGGCCAGGTGCGGCGGTTGACGAGCTCTTTCTTCAGGGTCGCGAAGAACGTCTCGGCGACGGCGTTGTCGTACGCGTCGCCGCGGGAGCCCATCGAGACCGCGATCCCCGCTTCGCCGGCGGCGCGCCCGAACGCCAGGCTGACGTACTGCGAGCCCTGGTCTGAGTGGTGGATCAGCCCCGGCGGCGGCCGCCGGCGCGCGAGCGCCATCTTCAGCGCGACGATGACCAGGCTGGAGCGCATGTGCGAGGCCATCGACCAGCCGACGATCTGCCGCGAGTACGCGTCCTGCACAGCGGCGAGATACAGCCACCCCTCGCCGGTGCGCAGGTAGGTGATGTCAGCGACCCACAACACGTTAGGTCGGTCAGGCCGGAACTGGCGCTCGACCAGGTCGACCGCGGGCGTGATCCCCGGGATCCGGATCGTCGTGCGCCACCGCTTGCGGGGCCTGACGCCCGAGATACCGGCGGCCGCCATCAACCGCGCGACCCGTTTGCGCCCGACCCCGACGTCGTGCTCGATGCGTAGCTCGGCGTGGATCCTCGGGCGCCCCGTACACGCCCCGGCTGGCGTCGTGGATCTGCTTGATCTTCTCGGTCAACCACGCGTCGCTCAGCGCCCGATCAGGCGGCGCGCGGCGCTCCCAGTTATGAAACGCCGTGCGGTTGACCCCAAGCACGCGGCACATCACGGCGACGGGGAAGCTCGTCTTCTCCGCGGCGATCAACGAGTAGCGCTCGCCTACCGCCCGTCGTCCTCCCTCGCGAAGAAGACCGCTGCTTTTCGCAAGATCTCGCGCTCCATCCGCAGCTTCGCGTTCTCATCCCGCAACCGCGCCAGCTCCTCGCGCTCGTCGCTCGAGAGCCCTCCCGGACGCTCACCACGCGAGGCCTTCTCATCCTTGAGCCAGTGGCGCAACTTGACGTCGAAGATACCCAACGACTTCGCCAACTTCCGCTGCGGCTGATCGCCGAGCTGGGCTAGACGGATCGCCTCACGGCGAAACTCCTCTGGATACGGCGGACGAGTTCTGGGCACCTGAACCTCACTTTCCCCGGCTTACGACCGGAAGCGTTCAAGTGTCGTCGAAAACGGGGCAAGTCCAATCGATCGTTCGGAACCGATCGACGCTGCCGGTGCTTCGTGTGAGCGGCAGTGCCGGTTTGGTCGGTGCGGTCCTTGCTGCCGCGCTCGGACTTCCACCAGGCACACGATGCCGGCCGGGTGTCGAGAGTTCCGGCGGGTGGTGCCGTTATTGTTGGTAGCGAAGTCGGTTTGCCCCTTGCCCAGGGGTCAGGGAATCCGGTCGAATTCCGGAGCTGACGCGCAGCGGTGGGGATGTTGGGGCCGGTCATCTGCCACTGGACCTCGGTCTGGGAAGGCGGCCCGCTCCGGGTGCATCTGAGCCCGAAGACCTGTCGACTTTTCCGCCGGAGCCTCCGGCGGACCGGTAATGCGGCTTCGCGACTGAGCCGCCGGCAAAGGAGGCACGATGGGCTCACTGCTGATGCGGCTGGCGCCGTTGACAACGACGGGTGTTGGCAGCCTGCCGTTCACTCGTCCCGCCGATGCGGCGTGTCACGCTGTCCATTCCTATGAGCTGCCGTTCTGTCCGCAGCTGCCGCGCGCGTATGGAGACATGCTGCAGGAGTGGCTGGGCGCTGACCCTGGGAGGTGTGGTTGGGCGCCGGACCGCGACCGGCAACTGCCGGCGGCGTGGGGTGCGTTCATCCTCGCGCTTCACCGTCATCCCCCGGAACACGGCGTGGTCAAGCTTCAGGTGACGGGTCCGCTCACGCTCGCGATGGCGCTCGAGCGCCGTGGTGCGGGAGGACAAGCCGATCTGGAGAGTCTCGGCCGTGAGATTTCAGGATGGTTGGCGGCGGCGGTCAGCGATCAGATCTCCGCGCTGGGTGAGATCGGGCTCTCGGTACTGGTGATGGTCGATGAGCCGGGACTGATGGCGGCCCATCGGGTCGGCGCGGCGCCGGCGGTGTGGGATGCGCTGCGGTCGGTGGCGCCGGCGTGGGGCCTGCATGTGTGCGGCGAGGTTCCGTGGCGTCTGCTCGATGCTGCCGAGCCCGACGTAATTTCCTACGACCTCGTTCAGTCGGGCTGTGAGCCGATCGCTCAGACGGTCATCCGCCGGTTGATGCGACGACGCGGCCGGATCATGTGGGGCGCCATCGACCCCGCGCTTGTCGACGCACCGCCTCGGGTCGTCGATCGCGTCCGTGCGGCGGTCCGCGCAGTAGCCGGTCGCCAGTGGAGGACGCAGGATGTGCTCAGCGCCTCGCTGGTGTCGGCGAGCTGCGGGACGGGGGGCGTGTCAGTTGGCGCAGAGCGTTGGGTCGCCCGCAGCATCCAGTGCGTCGCGGGCCTGCTTCGGGGGGCTCCCGAGGTGGCTTCGGCGCTCGAGGTGCCCGAGCCGACCCGCGCGGACCTTGCGCTGGAACCACTCGGCGGGTTGCGAGGCGAGGATCGCGAGCGGATGGCTGGCGAGTGTACGATTGCTGCTGAGTCGGTCTAGGTAGCCTCGGCTAC
>JBKQJQ010000144.1:0-11394 GCA_052147875.1 Solirubrobacteraceae bacterium
GGCTAGCGCGGCCTCACGCGTCCGGGGGCGACGTCATCGAGCGTGCCGCGATCCTCGCTGAGGGCGCCGATTCCCCTGCCGTCATCGCGTGGATCATCAGCCACGCTGGAGAACCCGAGTCAGCCAACGCTGCCGCTTCGACGCGCGGGCTGCACGCCTCGCGGCTCAGCGGCGGCCTTGATGCGCCCTCCCGGCCGCCACTCAGGTTCGTGTTGCCGGCTGGCACCCTGCGCTGAGACCGGATCACGGTCTCGGCACTCACGGTAGATCGCCAACGCTGCACCTCGCGCTAGCCAGGCAATGGGGCGCTGCGGTTCACCTCAACGTTCCCCCGGCGGGGTGGGGAGGCAGCTGGCTGGCCAGATCGCGTGACTACTCGGCGATCGTCGCGGCCAGCTGGAAACGGGACCGGATCCCCAGCTTATGGTAGGCGCTGGTGAGCTGGCGCTCGATCGTATTCTCGGTCACGAACAACGCCTGGGCGATCTCGCGATTGGTGCGTCCATCGGCCGCCTGCCGGCAGACCCGCCACTCGGCCGCGGTGAGCGCGCTCGGGCCGGTCAGTTCGACCCGGGCGCGACGCCCCGGCCCGGCCTGCAGGTCGGCCAGGGCGCGGTCGGCCAAGGCGACCGCGCCGCATTGGCGAGCGAGTTCCAGCGCGGCGCGCTGGACGTCTCGTCCCTCCTTCCGCCGCCCGACCCGGGACAGTTCGACGCCGAGGTCAGCGAGGGCATGCGCGAGCTCCAACCGCGCGGCACTGGGTTCGAGGATCAAGACCGCTTCCTGCAAGAACCCGAGCCGCTCATCGCCTCTGATCGCGAGCGCCGCGGCGCGCAGGGACAGTCCTAGCGCCGCGGCGGCACCGACCCTCCGCGCCCTCTCGAGCTGATCGCGGACAAGTCTCCCGGCCATCTCCGTCTCACCCAACGACGCGAGCGCCGGGGCCGCGTGGGCCCTCCAGTCGCTCGGCCAGTACGAACCCAGCCGTTCTTGTCGCTCGCCGCACCACAACAGGTCGCCTACCCCCTCGCGGAGGTGACCTTGGGCAATTCGCAGGCGCCCGCGAGCAACGAGGAACTCCGCTCCGTAGGTGCGATCCTCGATGATCTCGAGCGCTTCGCCGAACGGCACCAGTTCGGCGGCTGCCGTCAGATCTCCCCGCTCGATCGCCGCAACGATCGCCACGGCGACCAGCTGCAAGACGGCGAAATGCGGCGGCTCTACGAGCCGCAGTCCCGTCTCGGCCTCGATCTCTGCGTCCTGAAGTGATCCCTGCGCGAGCGCGATCGCGGCGCGATTCCCGTGGATCAGACCCTGTCTCGCCGCGTTACCCTCACGACGGGCGCCCTCGAGCGCGAGATCGAGCAATCGAAGCGCCAGGTCGTATTCCTCCACGAGCCGCAGCACGTGCACGGCTATGGCGCCAGCGGTCGGCATGGCGGAAGGCGGCAGGCCGGCAGCGAGCGCCGCCCGCAGTTGCGCCGCGGCGGCCCGCGCCGAGCCGCCCGTGTGAGCGTGTCTCTGGCGCTATAGACGTCCGCGACCGCCTCAAAGCCGGGGTGACCCCGCGCCTGTTGCCGAAAGTCCCGCAGTCGCTCGGTCAGCCCGGCGCGCAGCTGTGGCACGACGGCGCTGATCGACACCAACTCAGAGCCGAGCTCCAGCGAGCGTTGTCGGTCAACGTCCGCGAGCTCCTGTGCCAGCGATTGCAGCGCCAGCGTCGCCGCCTGCGCGGAGCGACCGCCTGACACGACCGTGCATCGTCCTAGCGCTGACGCCGCGTCGGCTCGAGTCGTCAGGTCCCCGCCCGAGTTCACGGCGGCTTGCAGGTGCTCATCGGCGGCCTCGAACTCCAGCGCGGCGATCTCGTTGCGGCCGAGCTCGGTCAAGATCTCCGCCCGTTCCTGCTCCTCTGGCGACTCAGCTAGCGCTCGACGCAGTCTCGCGCCGGCCAGGCTCGGCGCGCCACGCCGCGCCGCGTCAGCGGCGGCGGCTCTCAGGGTCTGGACCCGAGCTTGATCTCCGGTTGGGCTGCTCAGCAGCAGATGAGCGGTGATGCGCTCAGGCGTCGCGTCCTGCCGGGCCAGCGCCTCGGCCGCCGCCGCGTGCCGCGCCTGGCGCTCACCTGGCCCGAGATCCTCGTACAGCGCTGCGCGCACGATTGGATGCACAAAGCCCAAGCGCTCAGCCCGGACGAAGATGTCGGCCCGGACGAGATCGTCCGCCGCCGCACGCGCGGCGTCCTCGCGTATACCCGAGACCCGGCATGCCAGCTGCAGCTCACTGCCATCTCCAAGCACGGCGATCGTCCTAGCCAGCTCGCTCGCCGTCGAGCCCAGGGCCGCAAGGCGATGCAACACGAACCGGCTCACCGCGGCCGGGCCGACGGCCTGGACCTCGTCCGCCGCGGCGGCCGACGGTGCGACCCCCGCCGCACCGAGCGCTCTAAGCAGCTCCCGCAAGAACAGCGGGTTGCCTCCCGTTGCCGCATGACAGGAGCGGCAGAACTCCTCGGCTGCGTCTGCGCCCAGGCGCTCACGCGCCAAGGCGGCCGTGGCAGACTCGCTCAGCGGGTGCGGACTCAGCGCCACCGCCGACGATCGCGAGAGCACCCGGCCCCAGAGCGACTCCGCCTCCGGCGATGCAGCCTCCGGGCGGCGTCCGGCGAGCAACAGCGCCACCGCGATCCCCTCGACGCGCTGCGCCAGATAGGCCAGGAACCGCAGCGAGTCCTGATCCACCCACTGACAGTCGTCGACCGCGACGAGCACCGGCGCCTGGTCGGCGAGATTCACGACCAGCCAGTACAGGCTGTGCAGCGAGCCAAAGCCCGCGTCAGCCGCCGGTGACTGCTGCTCGTCGGCGCCAAAGAGCCGCGCCGCCGGACCGGCCGCACCGGCGAACGGGTCGCTCTGCCTGCCCCCTCCGGTGACGGCGGGCTCAAGCAGTTGACGGACAACCCCGAAGGCGAATGTCTGTTCGAGTTCTGAGCCTTGTGCGGCGAGGCTGAGCATGCCCTTTCGCTCGGCGGCGGCGCGCGCTTGGCGGGCGAGTTCGGTCTTGCCGGCGCCGGCCGGTCCTTCGATTAGTGTCAGCGTTCCTTCGCCGGCGGCGGCGCGGTCGAGCGCGTCGCCAAGCGCTTCCAGTTCGCGCTCCCGCTCGACTAGCGTTGGCGCCCCGCTCGACGTCACGGGGTGACGATACACCGGCCGGAAGGCGGGTTACCAGCAGGCAAAATTGGGGGGGAAAGTGTGGGGGGTCCTCCCTTGTTAGCGGTCCGTGGGGCGAACATGCTGCGGGCCGTGGACGGCGTGAGCGAGGCGAATAAGCACAAGGTGCGGGTGTTCGTTGAAGCGGTTTTGAACGAGGGACGCCTTGAGCTGATCGACGAGCTGGTCGCGGTCGACTTCATTGGTCATATTGCGTGTGCCCAGGCGTGTGTCCTCGGGCGACCGGAGTTGCGCCGCCTGGTGTCGAGCCAGCGGCGGCTGTATCCGGATCTGTACGTCAAGATCGAGGATGAGCTTGCCGAGGACGACCGTGTGGTCACGCGGTGGTGCGCGATCGCGACGCGGCCGGGGTCGCGGGCAGTTGGCTCCCCTACCGGTCGGGTCCGGTGCTTTGAGGGAATCTCGATCGTCCGGCTGTTGGCGGGCAAGCAGTCGACAAGCACACGCACTGCACGAGTTTCGCGCCGGTGGGGGCGGGCTCGCGCTCGACACCGGTGACGAGTGTTCCAGGGCCGTCTCGGTAGCCCGAGTTCAAGTATCCAATCTAACCGGGAGGAGATATCACCATGTTTGCCGTGCTGTCGAGGAGCGTGATCGCGCACCCGTGGCGGACGATCGCCGTGTGGGTGGTGTGTGCCGGATTGGCGATCGCGCTGTCGCCGAGCTTGTCGTCGCACACGACGAGTAACCAGCAGGCGTTTTTGCCGGGGTCGTTTGAGTCGGTCAAGGCGCAGAACGTCGGTAACAAATATTTCCCGGCGCAGGCCGGGGCGACGGGGAGCCTGGTCGTCTCGCGCGCTGATGGCGGCAAGCTGACGTCGAGCGATCAGCAGAAGGTGCAGGGGCTCGTCAGCAGCCTGACCAACGCCAACATCCCCGGGGTCTCGGCGGTCAAGTTAAGTTCGAACTCGCTGTCGGCGAACGGGAAGGTGATCGCGGCGCAGGTGGTGTTCGCGGGCCAGCCGGGGGACAGCAAGGTCAACTCGGCCGTCGACACGGTCAGAACCAAAACGACCGCGTATTTGGCGGGGAGTGGTTTGCACAGCGGGTTGACGGGCAACGCGGCGATCTCGGTCGATACGACGAGCGCGTACGATCACGCCGACACGATCATCACGATCGCGACGATCCTGTTGATCGTCGGGTTGTTGGGGCTGATTTTCCGCAGCCCGTTGATTTCGTTGTTGCCGATCGTGGTGATCGGGATCGTGCACTCGGCGGCGGTCGGGATCACGGCCGATCTGGCGTCGTTGTTCGGGTTTCAGGTCAGCAACAGCGTCGCGTCGATCCTCGTGGTGGTGTTGTTCGGGGTAGGGACGGACTACATCGTGTTTCTGTTGTTCCGCTATCGCGAGCGGTTGCGGCGTGGTGCGTCGCACCGCGAGGCGCTGGGGTTCGCGACCGCGAAGGTTGGGGTCGTGATCGCCTCCTCGGCACTGACAGTGATCGGCGCGTTCGCGGCGCTCCTGTTGGCGAAGCTCGGGTCGCTGCAGACCCTCGCGCCGGCGCTGATCGTCGCCGTCGCGACGATGCTGCTCACCGCGCTGACGCTCGTGCCGGCGCTGTTCATCCTGTTGGGGTCGCGGCTGTTCTGGCCGCTCGGTCCCGGCCGGCGCCCGGAGAAGAGCTTGTTCGCACGTGAGGGCGAGTTCGTCGCGCGGCACCCCGGGCTGCTGACAGCGGGGCTGGTGGTCCTGCTCGGCGCGCTGGCGGTTGCGGTCGGCGGCTATAACCCGACCTACAACACACTCTCGGAGCTGCCGTCCAGCACGGAGGCGCAGGTCGCCTACAACACCCTCGCCTCCGCGTTCCCGGCCGGCACGCTCAGCCCGACGCAGGTGTACGTGACGAGCTCGAAGCCGATCGCCCAGAGCGAGCTGCAGACCCTGACCGCCAACCTGGGCAAAGCTTCGGGGGTGGCGCAGGTCGCGCAACCGACGCTCAGCTCCGACGGCAAGGCGGCGCTGGTGAGCGTGATCCTCAAGGACGATCCCTACTCAAACCGGGCGCTGGATAACGTCGAGGGTCCGGTCCGTGACGCCGCGCACAGCGCGGCTCCCGCCGGGGACCAGGTGCTGGTCGGCGGGCAGACCTCGACGTTCGTCGACATCCGCGCGCAGCTGCGCGCGGACACGCGGCTCGTGTTCCCCGTCGCCGCCGCCATCATCCTCGTGATCCTGGCGATCCTGCTCCAGGCCGTGGTGGCGCCGTTGAACCTGCTCGTCGGCGTCGCGCTCGCGTTCGGCGCGACGCTCGGCGCGTCGGTGCTCGTGTTCCTGCACCTGCTGAGCTTCGACGGGATCGACTTCACGCTGCCGATGACGCTGTACCTGTTCGTAGTCGCGATCGGGACCGACTACAACATCCTGATCGCCTCCCGGCTGCGCGAGGAGTTCATCAACGGCTACACACCGAAGGAGGCAACCCGGATCGCGATCGCCAACGACGCGCCGACCGTCGCCGCCGCCGCGATCATCCTCGCGCTCACGTTCGGGTCGCTGATGCTCGCCGGGCTTGACAACCTCACCGAGCTTGGGTTCGGGGTCATGACCGGGATTCTGATCGCCGGGTTCGTGACGGCGCCGGTGCTGATCCCCGTGCTCTCCACGCTCGAGGGACACGCGTTCTGGTGGCCGCGCCACGCCCGCCCACCCCGACCACCCGCGGTCGAGCCCCCGCTCGAGCCCGAGTCCGAGCCCGAGCCCGCTGCGGTCCAAACCGCCTAGCTCCACCCTCCAGATCGCCTGGCGCTCCGGCCCCGGAATCCAACACCGGCCTCGAATCCAACCCAAGCAGCCGACACCCAGACCGCAACCCTGACCATGTTCGCGAACCCCGAGTCATGAGCCGAGATCTCGCTATCGCGCTCGCCTCCTCGCTTCTGGCGACCTTCAACCCGTCGCTGCTCGCCGCCGTGACCATCATGCTGCTGCTGCCGCAGCGGAAGCGGCTGATGCTCGGATACCTGCTGGGTGCGTACACGACCAGCATCATCGCCGGGCTCGCAATCATCTTCGCCTTTCACCAGTCAGGGGTCATCGGGAGCTCACAACGCGCCTCCAGCCCCGGCGAACGGCTCGCAATCGGCGCGCTCGCGCTCGCGATCGCGCTCGCGCTGATCACCCACCGCGACGAGCCGCTACGCAGCTCGCAGCAGCGCCGAAAGGACCGCAAACCCCGACCCGCGCACGCCAAAGCACCGTTCCAAGAGCGCATGCTGAGCAAAGGCTCGGCATCGATCACGTTTTTGCTCGGCGCCGCGCTCAGCTTCCCCGGCGTCACCTACCTCAACGCCCTACACCACATCGCCAACCTCGGCGCACCCACGGTGATCATCCTCGTGCTCGTGCTCTATTTCTGCATCATGCAACAGATCCTGCTCGAACTGCCGCTGCTCGACTGCCTGCTCGCACCCGACTGGACCCAGGCGACCGTGATCCGATCCAAAGCATGGCTCGGATCCCACAGCCGCCAGATCGGCGAGATCACGCTCGCGACCCTCGGTACCTATCTGATCATCCGCGGCCTGCCGATCCACTGAACTTGAGCCATCAGGACCGGGCCGGGATCCGCTGACAGGCCCTCGCCGTGCGATCACTCTGATCGACGCTCCGACTCCTTGATGGGCCTGTCGTGTGACCGCGTCGGGCACGCGCTAATTCCCCCCCGGGAGGCTCGATCGGCGCACAGAGTGTGTGGCTCGGATCGCTTCGAGCAGTCGTTTCACGAAGCCTTCAACGCCGGTACGCCCGCAGGCGACTCGTCGCGCACCGACCGCAATATCCCCGCGGAACATTGTTTACCGTCATCGAGACATCCAACGGCAGCGTTGTTGGTACGGACGTGGTCGTAACTGGGGACGGGCAAGAAGACCGGGACGGCGCCACCGCCACCGTCGCGGCGACCGTGTCCGCAATGACCAGACGGTGACCGTCCCGGCGGGCGCGGTGGCAACCGTGAACGTGATGCACGTGTACGGGCGCACTGGCTTCGCGCCAGAGGTGCCGGGCCCATTCGGCTCCTGAAAGTGACCAAGACAATCGCGGGACCGGCCGCCCGCCAACACGGTCGCATCTCGATCCTTGTCGACTGTGGCAGCCCGCTCTACACCTACGCCTTCCTCATCCCGGCCCACACCGGCCCCGGTTCTGTGTCGCAGTATTACCCCGGCCTCCCGGCCGGATCCCGCTGCACCGTCACCGAAACTACAGACGGCCACGCTCCCACGGTCGCCGTGGCGGCGACCGAGAGGCACCACAAGGTGACGATAGCGGCCCGTTTGAGTCGTTCCGGCAGCCAAGACCGCGCAACGGCGGCGGACTCGCCGGTCGAATGCAAACCCCGCTTTCGGGGGGGGCCGTCGCCGATCAACAAATACGATCCGGCGGATGACTGCCGCTGTCAGATCGCTGAGCTGAGCGAAGGAGGGACCCGGTTGAAGCAATGGGCGACGTTCGGTGGAGCCGCGGCCGCCTTGACCGGCCTTCTGTTTGTCGCGGTCTCGATCAGGGTCGAGTTCATCGCGAAGTCCACGGAGCTCAGAAGTCGGGCCGCGCAGACACTCACCTTGTTCGCGATCCCACTGGTGATCTCGATCCTGCTGTCGTTCCGGGCCAGGGGTACCGCGTGCTCGGGGCGGAGCTTGTCCTACTCGCCGCGATAGGTGGCGGTGTCCTGCTGAGACTCGGCCGTCAGGCGACCGTCAGCTCGGGTGCACATGACACGAGCGCTGAAGCCGTCGCGCTGCTGCTCGACGCGGTTGCCCCCAACTGGGTCACATCCATGCTGCTGGTGATCGCCGACATGCTGCTGCTCTTCGGAGTGCACGCCGGCCTATATGTTCTGGTTCTGCCCGTACTGGTTGCCCTAGTCGGCGGCGTCCTCAGCGCGTGGCTGGTGCTGACCAAGATCACGGACTGACGCCAATGATTGAGCTCCCGGCTGAGGTCGAGATCGATTGCTCAGCCGACAAGCTCTTCGACCTGATCTCAGACCTCGACTGCCGGCGGCGGTGGCCGACACGCTCACGCCCGGTGCGGGGTCGACGCACTTCAAGCGACGGGTGACGATCGCAATCCGCCGGCCGCTGACGCTGATCCAGCCACTGCTCGCCGGTCGTTCCGGTTTGAGAGCGGCGCACGGAGGCAGCGCTGAAGGCGTACGCCGACGGCCGCTAGCGCCGGGCTTCTACGCCGCTTCGCCGTCGGGGCTCGCGAGCCGGATGCCGTTGCCGTAAGGGCGTGTGTCCTGGCCGCCGATCGCGCCGTGGTGATGCTCGACCGTCCACGCGTGCAGCTGCAGGATCACTGTGGTCGCACCCGGCCAATCCTAGGGGGTGGGGTGCCAGGCCGTTGCTACGCTCGCCGGCGCGCAACGTCGAACTACCTGAAGGGAAGTGGTCTCATGGTGGATGCGGTTGCCGATATGCCACCCGGGACGGTGGGGTTCCGGATCTCAGGAGGGCTGAGTCGTGAGGAGTACGTGCGGGCGCTGGTTCCGCCGCTCCACGAAGCCGTCGAGCGAGGCGAGAGGTTGCGCGTCCTGTACCAGATCGATCACGGGCTGAGCATGACGCCGGGCGCGATGTGGGAGGACCTCAAGCTCGAGCCCGAGATGGGAATCAAGCACCGTGACGCCTGGGATCGCATCGCCCTGGTCACCGACATCGATTGGCTGTGGCGCTCATTCGAGTTGTTCTCGTGGATGGTGCCTGGTGAGATGCGGATGTTCCACGACTCCGAGCTCGAGATCGCCAAGCAATGGCTGGCCGGCCCCGGCGCTTAAGCGCTGTCGTGCCGCACGTGGCCCGGCGAGGCCAAAGGCCCTTAGGTTCCGAACTCATGAGGGGTCAGGGGATGAGGACGATCTTGCCGCGCGTGTGGCCCTGCTCGAGCTCGGCGTAAGCGGCGCGCACGTGCTCGAGCGGGTAGGTCGCGGCGATTGGGATCTCGAGCCGGCCCGACGAGGCCAGCCCGGCGAGCTTTGCCAGGGCCTCTCTCGAGGTGCCGGCCGCGCTTCCTTCGGACTTGGCGCCAACCTCGGCGGCCATGCCGAACCCGACGATCGTGTCGATCCGGTCCGGCGCAACTCCGAGATCGAGTGCGAGCTGCACGTACTCGGGCCCGAACGTGTCGATGAACGCGTCGATCCCGTTCGGCGCCGCGGCCCGGAGCCGATCCGCGAGCCCGTCTCCGTACGCGACCGGCACGGCGCCTTTGGTCGCCAGCCATGGATGGTTGTGCTCCGAGGCGATCGCGAGCACGTTCGCATCCTTGACGATCAGCAGCTGGACGACGACCGAGCCGACCCCGCCCGCCGCCGCCGACACGCCGACGGTCTCGCCGGAACGGACGTCGACTGCTCGTACCGCGGCATACGCGGTCGCGCCGACGATGTAGAGCGAGCCCGCGACCTCCCAGCTGAGCTGTGGCGGCTTGGTGATCAGCTGGTCCGCGGGCACCACGACGAACTCGGCCTGGCTGGACCGCCGCCATGACCAACCCAGCACCTCGTCGCCGACCGCGAACTCCGTCACGCCCTCGCCAAGCGCGCTGACGACGCCCGCCAGGTCGCTCCCCTGTCCGGACGGGAAGCTGGCCGGAAACCGTTCCGCGTTGGCGCCTGAGCGGATCTTCGCCTCGCCGGGGTTGATGCCTGCCGCGCGGACCTCGACGAGCACCTCGCCGGCGGGTGGCGGCGGCACCTCGACGTCGGCGACGTACAGCACGTCGAGGTCTCCATAGCGGTCAAATCGAACAGCTCGAGCCATCGCTCTACGGGATCCGGATGTCCTTCTGCTCGCTCGCAGCCGCTAGCTGCCCGCTGGTCAGCTGAGCTCTGTCGGCGAGCGTCACCACTGACCAGTGCTTCCCGACCGGACAGTACTGGAATCGCCACAGGCCAAGCCGGAGTGATTTCAGCGACACCGCCGGCACCCAGATGGTCGTGAACAAGTGGCCCGCCCGGCAGCGGACGACGACATTGCCGCCGACCCCGTACCCGCGGCGCCAGAGCCCCGCGACCTCGACCGCTACCGCCGCGACGGCGAGCGTGATCGCGCGTTTGCGTCGGCGCCCGTGGCGTTCGTCGCGGTTGCTCTCGCCATCAGAAGATTCCGACATCGCGGTCCTTTCCTCGCGCGCCCGTAGAGAGCGTTGGCATCTCAAACAAATAACGTTATCAGGTTTGATAACGTTCAGCGGGGTGACGAGCACCAACCTGCTTCTGCACCCCGTACGACTGCGGATCGTGCAAGCGTTCCTCGGCGACCGCGCGCTTACGACGGCACAGCTACACGATGAGCTGCCCGAAGTGCCGCCCGCGAGCCTCTACCGCCACGTGGCGCTGCTCGTCGATGCGGGCGTACTCAGCGTCGTGGCCGAGCGACGCGTGCGGGGCGCGGTCGAACGCACGTACGCACTGCGGGTGGCCGCGGCGACCGTCAACCTCGACGAGGTCGAGAAGATGAGCCGCGAGGATCACCGGCAGGCGTTCATGGCATTCGTGGCCGGCCTGCTGGGCGACTTCGACCGGTACCTGAGCCGCGAGCACGTTGACCTGCTGCGCGACGGGGTCGGCTTTCGGATGGCGGGCGTGTGGCTCGACGACGCCGAGCTGACCGAGTTTCTGCGCGACCTGGCGCGTGTGGTCCAGCCGCGGTTGGCCAACGGGCCGAAGCCGGGGCGGAAGCGGCGGATCCTGGGCAGCGTGTTGCTGCTGGATGAGGAATCCGAGCAGCCGCAGCATCCGACGCGCCAATCGCCGGTGTGAAGCCCACAGGCGGGCTCCACGTCCCGGCGCCGACGGCGAGCGGCGTTCGATACCCGCCCGGTGTGGCAACATCGCGCCGGTCATGGCTGCCAAGCTGGGGAACGGGGCACCGCGGGGCCGGCTCCCGCGTGTGGTCTGCGCGGGGCTGGCGGGCGCAGCGCTGTTGGCGCTGCCGGTTGCGGCACAGGCGACGCCTTCCTGGTCGGCGGCGCACTCGCTGGCGGAGCTCAACGCGCCCGGGATGGCGGCGGTCGCGTGTCCGTCGGTGACCGAGTGCGTTGCGATCGAGGGTCCGCCGTTGCCGCAGGCGCCGCGGACCGACGAGGTGACCTACAACCCCGCCGCGCCGAGCAGCTGGAGTGCCTATACGGTCGATCGCGGCAGCTCTCCGACC
>JBKQJQ010000145.1:0-18555 GCA_052147875.1 Solirubrobacteraceae bacterium
ACGACGGCGCCCGCCAGCGTCGCGCGCCGGCGCCAGAACCTGCCGCGCCTGCGGGGTGGGGAAGGGTGCGCCCTTTGGTCCACGTCCTCGCTGGAAGCTAGCCGGATCGGCGCTCGCCGACGCAACCGGGGCCGCTTTGGCCCCGGGGCTAACGTGATCTCAACCGGCCTAACACGGGGGCTAAATGTCAGCCCGCCGCTGCAGCTCGCCTTTGCGTACTACGTCTCGCGGGGCGGTGAATGGGTTCTGATGGGCATGCTGGTCGTCGGCGTTCGGCGCGCCGGGATCTCGTCCGTGATCCGGTTTGGCGCGCGGCGGCTGCTGGACAGCCTCGACCTGCCGTGGCGAATCCCCGCCTAACGGCCGCATAACGCCGTTATGCCGATGTTATGGCGACCCGGCTACAAGTCGGGGCGTGACATGCGGCCGCTGCATCGCGCTCGCGCTCACTGCGCTCGGCTGCGCGGCGGTGATCGCCGCGTGCGGCGGCTCGTCGAGCAAGTCGACCACGAGCGCGGGGTACACGCAGGCCGTCAAGTTCGCCAGCTGCATGCGCTCGCACGGGGTTCCCAGCTTCCCTGACCCGGTTGCCGGGGGTGGGTTCCAATTCCCCGTCCGCTCGGGGTTCAATCCGTTCGCGCCGGCCGCCGCGGCGGCTCAACATGACTGCCGTTCCCTGCTGCCCGCCGGTGGCAAGGGCCCGGGAGAAGCGTCAGCACAGGACAAGGCGCGGACGCTCGCGCTCGCCCAGTGCATGCGTGAGCATGGGGTCATGGGCTTCCCAGATCCGATCAGCTCGCCGCCCTCGAACCCGACCGGCTACAGCATCCTGTTCGGCCAGCCGGGGGCGGTCATCGCGGTCCCGAGCACGATCAACCCGCAGACGCCGACGTTCAGGCACGCGGCGACCGCGTGCGGATTCCCGGGCTCTGGCTCGCGGCGCTAGGCCTGGATCCCGCCGCCGTCGATCACCAGCGCCTGCCCGTTGATCGCTGCCGCGCCCGGCGAGGCGAGGAACACGATCGCGTCGGCGACCTCGTCGGGCTCGAGCATCCGCCCGAGCAGCGACGTGCCCTCCAGGGCCGCCTCGACCTCCTCCGGTGTTCTCCCGGTCGCCTCGACGATCCGCGCGACTGAGCCGCGCGTCATCTCGCTGCGGACGTATGTCGGACAGACCGCGTTGACCCTGATCCCGGTCCCCGCCAACTCGCTCGCGACGGCCCGGGTGAGGCCAACCGCGGCGTGCTTGGACGCGGTGTAGGCGCTCGTGTACGGGCCGCCCACGCGGCCCGCGACCGAGGCGACGGTGACGATCGCGCCGCCGTGGCGCTCGCGCATCCCGTCGACGACCGCCCGCATGCAGAGAAACGGCCCGGTCACGTTGACGTCGAAGTGGCGCGTCCAGGATCCCAGCGTGGTCCTCGTCAGCGGCGCCGACTCGACGAAGCCGGCGTTGTTGACCAGCACGTCGACCACTCCGATTTGATCAAATGTATTTGATACCGCCTGCTCGTCGGTCACGTCGCAGACGTAGGTCTCGTAGTCGAGCTTCGCGAGCGCCTGCGGATCGCGGCCGAGTGCGATCACCTTCTCGCCCGCCGCCGCGAATCGCCGGCAGGCCGCGAGTCCGATCCCCCTGCTACCGCCGGTGACGACGACCGTTCTCACCGTCTGAACATCGCGCGCGCGATGATCTCGCGTTGGATCTCCGACGCGCCTTCGTAGATCCGGGGCGCGCGGACCTCGCGGTACAGGTGCTCGAGCGGATGGCCCCGCTCGAGGGCGACCGCGCCGTGGAACTGGACCGCGGCGTCGACTGCCTGCTGGGCTGTTTCCGTCGCCAGCAGCTTGGCCATCGCCGCCAGCGCGGGGTCGTGCAGGCCCTGGTCGTGGGCTCTCGCCGCCTGGTGGACCAGCAGCCGGGCGGCGGTCGTCTCCGCCTCGAGCTGCGCGAGGCGGTGGGCGACCGCCTGATGCTGTGCCAGCGGCTTGCCAAACGTCTGCCGTTTGAGTGCGTAGTCCGTCGTCAGGTCCAGGGCGGCGCGCGCCATCCCGATCGCGAACGCGCCGACGCTGGGGCGGAACAGGTCGAGCGTCCGCATCGCGACGCGAAAGCCGCCACCGGGTTCGCCGAGAACCTGCTCGGTCGTCGCCTGGACGCCGTCAAACGTGAGCGATCCGATCGCGTGTGGGGCGAGGAGGTTCTTGGCCTCGCCTTTGAGTCCAGGTGCGTCGCCCGGGATCGCGAACGCCGTCACGCCCTCGGGGGCACGCGCGAAGACCGTGTAGACGTCGGCCTCGGGGGCGTTTGAGATCCACAGCTTCTCGCCGGTCAGGCTGTAGCCGCCGGCCTCCGGCTCCGCCTCCAGTCGCAGTGCGCGTGGGTCAGAGCCGGCCTCTGGTTCTGTCAGTGCGAACGCCGCGACGGCGGTTCCGTCTGCGACCCGTGGGATCCACTCGTCCTTGGTCTGCTGGGTGCCCGCCTGAACGATCGGGTACGCGCCGAGCCCCTGCAGCGCGAACGCGGTCTCGGCCTCCGTGCAGCCGCGGGCCAGCGCTTCCCGGATCAGGCACAGCGCGATCGCGCTGGCGTCGTCGCCGAACAGCGTCGCGAGCAGCCCGTTAGCGGCCAGCGCTCTGACCAACGGCCGGTTGACCCGGCCCGGCTCGCCGGCGGCGGCGATCGGCTTCAGCGACTGCGTCGCGACCTTCCTCGTCCGCTCGTAAAGCGCGACCTCTCCGTCGCTCAGGTGCAGATCCGTCATCTTGGTCGCGAAAGCACCGCGACGCCCATCAGCTCGACCTTGGCCGCCGGCTCGAACAGCCCGGTCACGCCGAACAGCCCCATTGCCGGGTAGCGGCGCCCGAAGTGCTTGCGCCACACGGCCCCCAGCTCCGGCAGCGAGTCGCGGTACTCGCCGACCGAGGTGACGAAGATCTGCAGCGACACGAGGTCGTCGGGCTGTCCGCCGGCGGCCCGCAGCGCGGTCATCAGGTTGGACGCCGCCTGGTCGAACTGCTCGATCATCGTCTCGCCGACGACCGCCGTGTCGGGTGTCGACGCGATCTGGCCGCCGAGGTAGATGGTTTCGCCGGCCTTGACGGCATGCGAGAAACCGACCGGCTTGCCGAGCTCGGGCGCGTTGATCAGCTCGCTGGTCATCGCAGCATCCGTCCCGGTTGTGCCCGAGCGGTCACCGCCCTTTCCAGTCCGGGCCGCGCCCCTCGCTCCACGCGATGTAGAACTCCTCGAAGTCCTCGGACTGCATCAGCAGCGCCTGCGTGATCGCCTCGAGCTCGATCGCCGCGCCGAGGCTCATGTCGAGCTCCCGGGTCAGCAGTGACTTTGTCGTGCCGAACGCGAACGCCGGGCCGTCGGCGAGGCGGCGCGCAAGCTCCTGGGCTCGCTCAGCCAGCTGACCGTCGGGCACGAGCTCGTTCGCGAGCCCGATCTGGTGTGCGCGGTGCGCGGTCACCTTGTCGCCCAGCAGCAGCAGCTCCGTCGCGCGCCCGAGGCCGACGATCCGCGGCAGCAGGTACGCCGATCCCATATCGGCGCCGGCCAGCCCGACGCGCGTGAACAGGAACGCGAACGACGCCGACTCGGCCATCAGTCGCAGGTCGCTCGCGAGCGCGATCACCGAGCCTGCACCCGCCGCGACGCCGTTGATCGCCGCAATCACCGGCAGCGGGCACTCGCGCATCGCCTTGACGACGCCGCCGGTCATGCGCGTGAACTCGAGCAGCTCGGCGGTCTCCATCTCCGTCAGCGGGCCGATGATCTCCTCGACGTCGCCGCCCGAGCAGAAGCCGCGTCCCTGGCCGGTGATCACGACCGTCTTTGCGTCGCCGTGCTGCGGCAGTTCGGTGAACAGGTCGCGCAGGTCGGCATAGACGTCGAACGTCAGCGCGTTGAGCTTCTCGGGGCGGCTGAGCGTGATCGTCGCGACGCCGTTGTCGATCGCGAACTCGAAATGCTCCCACTCGGACGTCAGCGGCGCGCTCGCGCGATACGGGCTCATCGGAGCCCGACGATACTCGACATAGAAGTCGGGGGCAATGTTAGGTATCCTCCCCGCCGCGTGGGAGAGAGCGCTTACTGGAACCCGAAGATCGAGACGCTCGACCGTCGGCAGCTCGACGCTTTGCAGCTGGCCAAGCTGCGCCGCCAGGTCGCGTGGGCTTACGAGCGCAGTCCCTGGTACAGGCGGACGCTCCAGGGCTTCGACATCGCTGACCTTAGATCGCTCGATGACCTGCGGCGTCTGCCGATGCTGACCCGCGAGGACTGGATGAACTCTCAGTTCGAGCACCCGCCTTATGGGGAAATTCCGGCGATCGGCGGCGAGGGCGCGATCCGCATCCATACGACCTCGGGCACGACCGGCAAGGGCCCGCTTCGCGCGATCGACTCGCGCAAGGACTGGGCATGGATCGCGGAGATGTGGGCGTACGGGATCTGGGGCTGCGGCATCCGGCCCGCGGACACCGCCTACATCGCGTTCGGCTACGGGTCGTTCATCGGCTTCTGGGGGCTGCACTACTCGATGGAGAAGATCGGCGTTCTCAACGTGCCCGGCGGCGCGCAGCCGACCGAGGCGCGCGTGCGCCAGATCGTCGACTTCGGCGCTACCGTCGTCGCCTCGACCCCTACCTACGCATTGCGTTTGGCGCAGGAGGCTGACGTGCTCGGCATCGACCTGCGCGGCTCGGCCGTCTCGCGCCTGATCCTCTCCGGCGAGCCCGCCGGCTCGATCCCGCAGACCAAGGCGCTGATCGAGGAACAGTGGGGGGCGAAGGCCTACGACACCGCCGGCATGACTGAGATCGGGACGATCATGGTGTTCGAGTGCGCCCACCAGCCGGGCGGCACCCACATCATCGAGGACCACGTGATCGAGGAGGTGATCGATCCGTTCACGCTCGAGCCGGTCGACTACGGCGAGCGCGGCGAGCGCGTCGTGACCTCGTTCGGGCGCGGGGCGATTCCGCTGCTGCGCTACCGGACCGGCGACCTCGTCTGCAAGGTCCCCGCCGCCACCTGCGACTGCGGCCGCGGCTTTGACATCTACGAGGGCGGGATCCTCGGCCGCGTCGATGACATGAAGATCATCCGCGGGACCAACGTTTACCCGCGCGCGATCGAGGCGATCGTGCGCGAGTTTCCCGAGGTCGACGAGTTCCAGACCGTGATCACGCGCGAGGGCGTCCGCGACGAGATCACGCTCCGAGTCGAGCTGAAGCCCGACTGGGATGCGGGGCGGTGGGACGCGCTGCACGAGGATCTCCACAAGCGCCTCGCGCTCGCCCACGAGGGGCTCAACTTCCGGATCGAGCGCGCGGGCGAGGGCGAGCTGCCGCGCTTCGAGCTCAAGGCCAAACGGACCGTCGACAAGCGCGACGCGCCGATCGGGGCGGCGACATGACCCAGGACCTGCTCGGTAACGATATGAGCGCCTCCGAGGAGCAGCTGCTGGCCGTCTACGAGCAGCTCAAGGACCTCTGCAATCAGGACCTGCCGCCGGTCGCCGCGTCGAACATCCGTGCCGCGCTCGCGCTCGTGCACCAGGCGGTCAACGGGCTGGCGCTCGAGTACGAGCACCTGTCCGATATCGGCGTCTGACATGCGCATCGCAGTAGCGGGCGGTGGACCGGGGGGCCTTTACTTCTCGATCCTGATGCGCCGGGTCGCGCCGGACTGCGAGATCACGGTCTTCGAGCGAAATCGTGCGACCGACGCATTCGGGTTCGGCGTCGTCTTCTCCGACGAAACGCTGACCGTATTCGAGCACGCCGACCCCGTCAGCTACCGCGAGATCACGGACCAGTTTGTGCACTGGACTGATATCGACATCCAGCACCGGGGCCTGACGACTCGCTCCGGCGGCCATGGGTTCTCGGCTCTCGGTCGGCGCGAGCTGCTCGGGATCCTGCAGCGCCGGGCTCTGGCGCTCGGCGTGGATGTGCGCTTCTCGTGCGAGGCGCCCGCGCTGCCCGAGCTCGGCTGGGCGGACCTGATCGTCGCTGCCGACGGCGCTTCGAGCGGTGTGCGCGCCCAGCGCGCCGAGGACTTCGTCCCGTCGCTGGATCCGCGCTTCTGCCGCTACATGTGGCTCGGTACGGACCTCGTGTTCGACGCGTTCGAGTTCTTCATCAAGGAGACACCCGACGGCGTCTTCCAGGTCCACGGCTACCCGTACAGCGACCAGATGAGCACGTTCATCATCGAGACCAACGAGCAGACCTGGCGTCGCGCCGGGCTCGACGCCGTGCCGGCCGGCTCGCTGCCGCCCGGGGTCAGCGACGAGCCGAGCGTGCGGTTCACGCGCGAGCTGTTCGCCGACGTGCTCGAGGGCCATCAGCTGTTCGCCAACAATTCGAAGTGGATCAACTTCGTCACGGTCCGCAACCGCTGCTGGCGCTCGGACAACGTCGTGCTGCTCGGCGACGCCGTCCACACGGCCCATTTCTCGATCGGGTCGGGGACCAAGCTCGCGATGGAGGACGCGGTGGCGCTGGCGTGGGCCTTCAGGGGCTCCGACGATGTGTGCGAGGCACTCGCCGGTTACGAGGAGGAGCGCCGCCCAATCGTCGAGAGCACCCAGCGCGCCGCGCAGGCGTCGCTCGAGTGGTTCGAGGGCATCTCGCGCTACGTCGACCAGGGTCGGATGCGGTTCGCGTTCAATCTCTTGACTCGCAGCCGCCGCGTCACCTACGACAACCTCCGGCTGCGCGACGAGGAGTTCGTCGGCGAGGTGTCCGAGGCCGACGGGACCGCGGATCGGCCGCCGATGTTCGCGCCGTTCAAGCTCCGCGGGCTGACGCTGCCCAACCGGGTCGTGGTGTCGCCGATGGACATGTACTCGGCCGTCGACGGCACGCCGTCGGACTTCCACCTCGTGCATCTCGGTGCGCGGGCACTCGGCGGTGCGGCGCTCGTCTACACGGAGATGATCTGCGTCTCGGACATCGGCCGGATCACGCCCGGCTGCGCCGGCATGTACGGGCCCGAGCACGTCGAGGCGTGGAAGCGGATCGTCTCGTTCGCACACGACTATGCCGGCTGTGCGATGTGCGCCCAGCTCGGCCACTCGGGCCGCAAGGGGTCGACGAAGCTGATGTGGGAAGGGATCGACGAGCCGCTCGATGACGGCAACTGGCAGGTGATCGCGCCCTCGCCGCTGCCCTACGGCCCCGGCAACCAGGTGCCGCGTGAGATGACCGTCGAGGACATTGGCGTCGTCCTGGAGCAGTTCGTCGCGGCGACCCGCGGCGCGATTGAGGCGGGCTTCGACATGCTCGAGATCCACTGTGCCCACGGCTACCTGCTGTCGAGCTTCATCTCGCCGCTGACCAACGTTCGGACCGACGAGTACGGCGGGTCGTTGGAGGCGCGCGTCAGGTTTCCGTTGCAGGTCTTCGACGCCTGCCGGGCCGTGTGGCCCGCGGACAGGCCGATGAGCGTCCGCATCTCGGCGACCGACTGGATCGACGGTGGTTTCACGCCCGACGACTCGGTCGCCTTCGCCCGCATGCTCCTGGAGCACGGGTGCGACGTGATCGATGTCTCCAGCGGCCAGGTTTCGCCCGAGGAGCAGCCCGCCTTTGGCCGCAGCTTCCAGACCCCGTTCGCCGACCGGATCCGCAACGAGGTCGGGATGCCGACGATCGCCGTCGGCGCGATCGCGAGCTATGACGACGTCAACACGACCGTGCTCGCCGGCCGCGCCGACCTGTGCGCGCTCGCGCGGCCACACCTCTACGACCCGCACTGGACGCTGCACGCCGCCGCCGAGCAGGACTACGCCGGCGACGGGATCCGCTGGGTCCCGCAGTATCAGGCCGGGTCGCGCAAGCCGCCGACTGGGCGCATCGACGGTGTCCGCAAGGAGCTCGAGCGCTCGTTCGAGCCGGATCCGCCCGAGGTGCTGGTCGCGCCCGAGGGGTGGTCGTGAGCCTGCAGGCGCTGCCTTCTGTGGGGGCGTTGCCGGCCAGCGATCAGGTCCAGCCCCAGGAGCTCGTGATCACGATGCTCGGCACCTACGTGCGACCGCACGGCGACCAGGTCTGGTCCGGCGGGCTGGTGGTGCTGCTGGGCGAGCTCGGTTTCTCCGAGGGCGCGGCGCGGGTCGCGCTGACCCGGCTCGTCCGCCGCGGGCTGCTCGAGCGCGTCCGCTCCGGCCGCCTGGTCCACTACCGCGTGACGCAGCGCGCCGACAGGTTGCTGGCGGAGGGCGACGGGCGGATCTTCTCGCTAGGTGATCCACGCGATGACGAGGGCACCTGGACCGTGCTCTGGCACCAGATCCCCGAGGACCGGCGCCTCGAGCTCAGCCGGCTCGCGCGGCGGCTGCGGTTCCTCGGCTTCGGGTCGGTCCAGGGGAGCGTCTGGGTCTCACCCCACGACCACTCGGCCGAGGTGCAGCGGCTGCTCGCGGAGCTCCGCGTGTCGGACTACGCGACGATGTTCACCGCGCGGCCCGAGGCGGTCGTCGGTCTGCCCGCGCTCGTCTCACGGGCGTGGGACCTGAGCGGCCTGGTCGACCGCTACGAGGCGTTCGAGGCCGAGTTCGCGCCGTTGTGTGCGCGCCGCGCGCTGGCTCTCTTGTCTGACCGCGACGCGTTCCTGATCCGCACCAGGCTCGTGCACCAGTTCCGCGGCTTCCCGGTGATCGACCCTGAGCTGCCCGAGGCGCTCGCGCCTTTGTCGGGCCCGCGGGGGCGGGCGGCGTCGACCTTCCACGAGCTGTACGCCGGTCTCCAGGACCCCTCGCAGCGTCACTTCGACGCGATCACGGCTGCGTACGAGGCGGTCAGCTGAGGATCTGTCTTAGCCGTTCGAGTCCGTCGTAGATGTCGATGTACCTGGTCGTCAGCGGCGACAGGCCGAGGCGGATCACGTCCGGCGTGCGGAAGTCGACCACGACCCCGTCATCGATCAGCCGCTTCGACAGCGTCCGCGCATCCGGGTGCACGAGCGCTACGTGCGATCCGCGCTCGTCGGCGTCACGCGGCGACCCGACGCTGCAGCCCAGGTCCGCGAGCCGCTCGTCGATTAGCTCGATCGCGAACCGGGTCAGCTTCTTGGACTTATCGCGGATCTCGTCGATGCCCGCTTCGATCGACAGGTCGGCGCCGACGCCGACCGCTGTCAGCCCGAGGACCGGCGGCGTGCCCGACAGCATCGCCCTGATGCCAGGCGCGGGGAGGTACCCCTGGGCCATCTCGAACGGATCATCGCGACCGAGCCAGCCCCAGATCGGCTGCCGGAGGTGCTCCTGGTGCTCGTTTCGCACGTACATGAACGCGGGCGCGCCGGGGCCGGCGTTGAGGTACTTGTAGGTGCAGCCGACCGCGAGGTCCGCTCTGTCGCGGTCAAGGTGCACGGGTATTGCTCCGGCGCTATGGCACAGATCCCACAGCGTCAGCGCCCCGTTTGCATGGGCGATCTCGGTGATCTGCCGCGTCTCGAGGATGTACGCCGAGCGGTAGTTGACCTGCGAGAAGGTGACCAGCGCCGTGTTCTCGTTCGTCACCGCCTCGACGTGGTGTGGCTCGGGGCCCCTGGCCGGGTCGGCTTCGATCCACCGGATCGTGCAGCCATGCTGCTCTGCCAGGCCCTCGAGCACGTAGCGGTCGGTCGGGAAGTTGTCCCGGTCGGTGACGATCTCTTTGCGGTCCGGCCTGGCCGCCAGCGCCGCGCTGGCGAGCTTGTAGAAGCAGACCGTGGTCGAGTCGCCGATCGCGGTCTGACCAGTCGCCGCCCCCAGCAGCCCTTGGCCCAGCCGGTCGCCGACCGCCTCCGGCAGCTCCATCCAACCCTCGCTCCAGCTGCGGATCAGCCGCTCGCCCCACTGGCGCTCCATCACGTGCCGGATCCGTTGGATCGTCTCCTTCGGCAGCCGACCGAGCGAGTTCCCGTCGAGGTAGATGACCCCGTCGAGCGCGATCCGGAAGCGGTCCTGGAACTCGCGCAGCGGGTCGCCGGCGTCGAGCGCCTGCGCCTCCTCCCGGTTGGGCATTTACGCCTTCGGGACGAATGCGTATACGCGGCTCGGGCTCCCGGTGCCGCCCATCAGTTTCAGCGGCGAGACGACCAGCAGCGCGCCGGTAATCGGCAGCTTGTCGAGGTTGGCGAGCTGGGTCAGACCCAGCCGGCCGGCACCGAGCAGGAAGTTGTGCAGCGGGAACGGCGGATCAAAGCCACCGGCTGCGCCGGCGTCGATCCCCACCGTCTCGACCCCGAACCCGGCTATCGGGCGTTCGTGAGCCAACCATCGCGATGCCTCGACGTCGGGGCCGGGCGTCACCGGCCCGTTCTCACCGGCATTGAGGAATTTCTGTTCGTCCTGCGCGCGCGACTGCCAGCCCGTCCTGAGCAGCACCCAGGCACCTTCGGGGACGGGCCCATTCTCCGCCTCCCAGTTCTCGAGGTCCTGCGCGGTCAGCAGGTAGCCGTTGTCCTGCTCGGTCTCGGCGGTCTTGTCGACCACGCAGGCCGGGCCGACGAGCGTGCTCGCCTCGATCGAGCCGACGTCCTTGCCGTCCTTCCCGGTCACCCAGTGGATCGGCGCGTCGAGGTGCGTGCCGACGTGCTCACCGATCGTCAGCGTGTACCACGCCCATGCCGGGCCCCGCTCGTCATAGCGGCTGATCTCCTCGCGGCTCAGGCCGGGAGTGTTAGCGAACGGCGGCGGCAGCTTGATCACCGGGGTCGTCTCGGTCAGCGGCTGCGTCAGGTCGACGATCTCAACCGCTCCTGTTGCGAGCCCATCGATCAGGCTTGCGACCTGGCTTGTCTGTGTACTTGACATCTTGGGAGTCTCCTTGGGTGGTTCAGCCCGCGCGGAACGCTTCGGCGAGCCATTCCGCGCAGATGTTGGGGTTGACCTTGGCGTCGAGCACGAGCGGGCGCGGCCCGCGCTCCTCCAGCCAGCTGTCGACGATTTGGAGGTCGTCCGTCGTACGAACGGTTCGCGCCTCGGCACCCGCGGCCTGCGCGATCGCGGCGAGATCAGCGTCCGGGAAGCGCACGAGCTCGACCTGGTGTCCCATCGGTTCGAAGTGGTGGACCTCGGCGCCGTACGCCGCGTCGTCGTAGATCAGCACCAGCAGCTTCAGCCCCAGGCGCGCCGCGGTTTCGAGCTCGGCGAGCGCCATGAACGCGCCGCCGTCGCCGATCGCGGCGACCGTCGGCCGGTCCGGTCGCGCGATCGCTGCGCCGATCGCGTTGCCAAGGCCCAGCCCAACGGCCTGAAAGCCGTTTGGGAACACCCAGCCGCGTGCGTCGGGCACGTCGAGGAACATCGCCGGGTAGCCGAGGAAGTGCCCCGAGTCGACGGCGACGTTTTTGTTCGGCGGCAACTTCTTGTTGAGCGCGATCGAAAGGGTTCGCGGGTCGATCCACTCCTCGGTCGATGCGTCGTCGTAGGGCTCATCGGACCAGCGCCGGGTCGCGATTTCCCGTGCGAGCTCAGGGGTTCTGAAGCCGGTGCTCATGTGATCGCGCTTCTCGAGCTCCTGTGTGAGTCGGCGGACGCTCGCCTTCGCGTCGCCGATGATCGCCAGGTTGACGGGGCGGTTGAGGCCAATCGCACGCGGCTCGATGTCGATCTGGGCCAGCTTCGCGCTCGGGGAGATGAGTTCCCCGTGCTTCGTGGTCCAGTGGTTGACCGACGCGCCGACGACCAGCACGACATCGGCCTGCGGCATCAGCTCCTGCACATAAGGCGCCGCGAAGCCGCCTGAGATCCCGAGCGCGTAGGGGAGGCCCGCGAACAGCCCGTTGGCAGGCGCCGAGGTCGCGAGCACGGCTCCGCTCAGCTGACCAAGCCAGTAGAGCTCGTCGCGCGCGTCGGCGATCACGGCCCCGCGCCCGGCGATGATCGCCGGCCGCTCGGCGTTCGCGAGCAGGTCGGCTACCTGCTGGATCGCCTCGTCGGGCGGCTCGGGCTTTGGCAGGTACGGCATCGGGGGGTTGAGCGGCTCCGTCTGCTGCGGCGGCTGGGTCTGGATGTCGATCGGCAGCATCAGCACAACCGGCCTTCGTTCGACGACCGTGCGTTGATAGGCGCGTTGCGCGTCGTCGGCGGCGGTCGCCGGACCGTGTACGCGGTCGGCGATCGCACCCACCGATTCGACCAGGTCGTGCTGGTCGATCCTGAAGTTCGAGGTCCGCGCCGCGGCCGGTGTCTCGCCGGCGAGAACGAGCAGTGGGGTGCGGCTCTTGGCTGCCTCGGTGAGGCCGGTCATCGTGTTCGTCAGTCCTGGCCCCTGGTGGACGCTGCAGACCGCGACCTCGCCGCTCACCCGGCCGTAGCCGTCCGCCATGCAGATCGCGCCGCCCTCGTGGCGCGCGTGGTGAAAGAGCGCGCCGCCGTTGACCAGCGCGTTGGTCACGACCAGGTTGCCGCTTCCGATCACCCCGAACGCATGCGCCACACCCTCTGCCGCGACGGTCGCGCCGACCACGTCCGCGACCGACTGCCTGGGCGGGCTCATCTTGCGTGCGCTCCGTGTCTCACATCAGCGATCATTACATCCGCGGGCATGCCCGTGTTTGCAGGCTGCGCTGAGCGGTGATTCTTATCAGTGGATGAGCACTGGTACACCGCAGGATCGCCCGGCCACTAAGTCCCCGGCACCTCCGCGGCGCGGGCGTAACATGCTCCCGGCCCGCGAGCGACGGAGCCTCGGCCTCGAGCGCGGAGCGGTCCGCGTAATCGCCACCTGCGGCGTGGTCGCGATTGGCGTCGCGATCGCCGCGATCATGGTCTCTAGCGGCAGCCAGGGCTGGATCGTCGGGCTGGTCGTCTCGATCGTCAGCGTCGTGCTGTCGGCCGTGCTCTGGTCCTCGCAGCGGCTGTAGCTTTTCGGGACTACCCGCTTACGGCCCTGAGCTGGCCGTGACAGTCGCCGTTGTGTTCGGCTCCGCGAGCGCGCGTGCCTCCTGGGGCTCGATCCACAGCACCTCCACCAGGATGATCGCCAGCGACAGCAACGGGATCGCGATCAGCACGCCGATCAGCCCAAACAGCGCCGCCATCACGAGCAGACCGACGGACACCACGCCCGGATGCATGTCGACGGTGCGGGCCATGATCAGCGGCAGGATGAGGTTCCCCTCGATCTGATTGACGATCACGTAGACGATCAGCACCAGCAGCGCCTTCGTCGGTGACTGCGCCAAGCCGGCGAGGATCGGCGGGATCGCGCTGATCACTGAGCCGTAGTTCGGGATCACGGTCATGAACGCGGAGAAGACCGCAAAGCCGATCGCGAATTTGAGCCCGATGATCTCCATCCCGAGGAACAACAAGCTGCCGAGCACCAGCATGTCGAGCCCCACTGCAGTCATCCAGCCGAGCCACGCGCTCCGAACACGGTCCATCACATCTTGCGCCGCAGCGCGCCGTGTTCCCGGGACCAGCCGCAGGAACCCATTCACGAGCAAGTTCGGGTTGAGCGCGATCAGGAAGGCGGCCAGGATGATCAGCAGCAACATCAAGAGGATGCCGAGCGCTGTCAGCCCGATCTGCTCGACTGGCCCGACGAGCCGGTCGGGATGGTGCAGATAGCCCTGCACGAATCCGCTCAGCTGCGCCGACAGGCTGCGGGTGTTGTTGCCGGCGAGGCCGTGTATGTAACGGTCAACACTGTTGAGGATCACAGGCAAGCGCTGCGCGAATTGCCTGACCTGGGCGATGAACGAGGGGATCACGGCGAAGCCGAGTCCGGTCAGCACAGCAAACGCCGCGATCAATGCCCCGGCAGCGCCGACCGCTCGCGGCGCGCCGTGCCGCTCGGCGAATGACGCCGCGACGCAAAGCGGCAGCGAGAGTATGACCGTGACAAGCGCAGCCAGCAGCAGCGTCATCAGTTGCTGCGCGACAAGGGCGCTGCCGGTCAGCGCCGCAGCGAGCCCAACCCTTCGGTACACGACCGTCGGTCTCATCTTGCGGCTGCCGTTTCCGTTGCCGCCGGCGTGGTTTTGGGCGCTTCCGGGCAGCCTGATCGGTAATGCCGAGCTCGACCATCACTCCATCCACCCTTTATCGCGCCGTGCTGCTCGCGTTCGGCCTCGTCGTCGCCGGGCTGATCTTCGAGCAGATCATCACGCTCGTGCTCGCGGTGCTGATTGTGGTCGTGATCGCGCTGCCGTTGTCGGCGTTTGCGACCGCGCTCGAACGGGTGCGGGTTCCGAGAGCGGTCGGCGCGGTGCTCGGCCTGCTGCTCGGGTTGGGAGCGCTGGCTGGTCTGATTGCGCTGATCGTCCCGGTCTTTGACCACGAGATCAACGCGTTCACCAACTCGCTGCCGGCGATCGTCGACGACCTGCGTCGCCGTCTCGGTCACCTGACCGGAACATCTCCCAGCCACGTAGGACGGCAGATCCAGCATTTCGTAGATACGTATACCCAGCATCCGTCAAAGCTGCTCGGGCCGCTGGCGTCTGTCGGCGCGGGAGTGGTGGCCGCCCTCGCCACGATCATCGTCATTCTCCTGACCGCGCTGTACACGGCGATCCATCCCGAGCCGCTCGCCTCGGGCGTCGTGCGGCTCGCACCACCGACGAAGCGCCAGCATGCCGAGCGGATCCTCGATCGCCTGCGAACTGCCTATCTCGGCTGGCTCAAGGGCCTGGTGATCGGGATGCTCGTCCTAGGCACCCTCACCTACGGCGGTCTGCGGCTCGCCGGACTCGGATTCGCGGCCTTCTTCGCGATCTTTACCGCGGTCGCGATGATCATCCCCTACTTCGGCGCGCTGCTCAGCTCGATCCCGCCGATCATCTACGCGCTCACGGTCTCGCCTGGCAAGGCGGTGATCGTCGCTGTGATCTACATCATCGCCCACCAGGTCGAGAGCAACGTGATCCAGCCTTTGGTCGTGGCGCGCAGCGTCAAGCTGCACCCGGCTCTGGTCGCGGTCGGGGTGGTCGCGGTCGACCAGTTGTTCGGGTTCGTCGGTCTGATCGTCGCCGTACCGATCCTCTCGACGTTCAAGATCCTCGTCGAGGAGCTGTGGGTCAAGCCCGTCGAGCAGAGCGACCAGGCATTCACGGGCGAACTCACGACCTCGCCCATGCACGTGGTATCCGTCGCAGGCGGAGCGGGGCGACGCCCGGCGGGGAAAGAGACCACGCCGACCACAGCCCAGTAGCTCCGCCCGGGCTGACGTCTGCCGTTGGTGGCTGGCCGGCGCCACACGGCGCGCACCGACGCTACCGTGAACCTGTGCCGGTTCTGGCAGCCGATGGCCTCACGAAGACCGTGGGCTCAGGCCGCGCCGCGCGGCTGCTGCTCGATGGCGTCAGCCTGTCCGTCGAGACCGACGAGGTGGTTGCGGTGCTCGGGCGATCGGGGTCGGGCAAGTCGACGCTGCTGCATCTGCTCGGTGGTCTGGACTCGCCGGACGCAGGTTCGATCCGGGTCGCCGGCGAGCGGCTGACCGGTCGCAGTTCACGCGCGCTCGCGCGGGCGCGTCTACGCCACATCGGCTTCATCTTTCAACAGTTCCAGCTGATCGAGGAGCTGACCGGACTGGAGAATGTGCTGCTGCCGACGCGTTTGCCGGGAGCGCCGGCCGGCGGCGCACGACGCGCGGCGTCGCTGATCGACGAGCTTGGGGTGCGCGACGTCGCCGGCCACCTGCCGCACGAGCTGTCCGGTGGCGAGCAGCAGCGGTTCGCGATCGCCCGCGCGCTCGTCAACGGCCCCGAGCTGCTGCTCGCCGATGAGCCGACCGGCAGCCTCGATGCGGATAACGGCGCGGCGGTGCTCGAACTGCTGCGCGCGATGGCTGGCCGCGCGGTCGTGATCGTCACGCACGAGCCTGACGCGGCCGCGATCGCCGACCGGGTCCTGCACCTGTCCGACGGCCGCCTCGAGGCTGCCGAGCGCGTCCCATGACGGCTCTGCGTGCTGCTTTTGTCCAGGCTTGCCAAGGCCTGCGCGCCCGCCGTCGCCGACTGCTCTTGACGGGGCTGGGTATTGCTCTGGCGGCCGCGATGCTCTCGGCCGCCGTGGTCGTGAGCTACGGGCTCGGCACGGGCTTTGACCGCGCCGCCAGCGCCGCGCATCTGCCCGACCTGATCGTGCGCTTCAACGGGGTATCGGCCGACAGCGTCGCGCGGCGGATCACGGCGCTGCCGGACGTCGCCGGCTACTCGCTGCGCACCGAGGTCACCGACACCACGGTCAGCTCGGGTGGCGAGGTCCGCGACGACGCGATCGCCGAGGTGGTCAACCCGGGCCGCGATCAGGGCTACGCGGTGATCGCCGGCCGCAATCTCAGCGGCCGCGGACGCGAGGTGCTGTTGGAGCCCGCTTTCGCTCAGGCGTGGGGCGTGAGGATCGGTTCGATCTTCGACGTCGGCGGCCTCGGGCCGGAGCGCGTGGTCGGCTTCGCCGAGGCGCCCGACAACGTCGGCTTCCCGCTCGCCAAGCCGCGTTACTACCTCTCGCGCGCGCAGTTCGGCCCCGATCCGAACCCCCAGGTCAACCTGGCCGAGATCTGGCTCCGCAACCCGGCGTATCTGAACGAGGTGCTGGTCCAGGCGCGCGCGACGAGCTTCGGCCTGCAGAACATCCAGTTCGCGACCCGCTCGGGCGTGCGGACGCTGCTCGACCAGGCGGCGGGAATCGTGATCGACCTGCTGGTCGCGCTGTCGCTGATCGCGCTGGTCACCGCGGGCGTGATGCTGGCCGCCTCGGCGCGGGCCGAGGTCCAGCGCCGGCTCGGCGCGATCGGCGTCCGCCGCGCCGTGGGGACCACGCGCGGGCAGGTCGTCCTCGCACAGCTCGTCGAGGGGCTGATCGTCGCCGTGCCTGCGGCGACCGTCGGAGTGGCCGCCGGCACGCTCGCCACCGACGCGCCCGCGAACCGGCTGCTGACCCTGCTCAACGAGCCCGCTCCGGGGTGGGCCCTGACGCTGCCGCTGTTTGCCGCCTGGCTTGCGGCTGTCTCGCTGCCGGTTGCGGGTGCCGCGTGGCCCGCGTGGCGCGCGACCGCGGGTCCGGTGGTGGGGCTGCTGCGCGGGGCGGATGTTGCGTCCCGGGCCCGCGGGGGCCGCACCGCCGTCCGACGCGGCGCTGCCTCGCCCGCCGGCGCCTCGCGACCGGCTGCGTCGCGACCGGCTGCGTCGCGACCGGCTGCCACCCGCACCGCCTTCCCGCCGGCCGCCGGTCTCACCGCGCTCGCCGCCCGGCTGGTGGCCGCGCGCCGCACCCGGCTCGTCGCGACGGCGTTGACGCTCGGCCTGTCGACCGCGTTCGTGCTGTTGATGCTCGCGCTCGCCTCGACGCTCGGCTCGCTCGAGACCGACCCGGGCGCGCTCGGCAAGCGTTATCAGCTCACCGCCTACCTGCCGCCGTCAGCTGCTCGCGAGGTCCGTCGCATCCCGGGCGTCGCCGCGGTCGCGCCACGCTACGAGGATCAGGCGGCGGACTCGTTCTCGCTCGGGGAGACGATCGACGTGATCGGATACCCGGGCAACCACACTCAGTTCGAGGCGCCGCCGCTCGTGTCCGGCCACCGGCTGCGGGGACCGCGTGAGGCCGAGGTCGGCCTCGGGTTGGCTGACGCGCTCGGCCTCAATGACGGCTCGACGCTGGCGCTGGCGTTCTCGTCCGGCGACGAGCTGCGTCTGCGCGTGGCGGGCATCGTCAGCTCCCTGGACCATGACGGCCGGGTCGCGTACATACCTGCGCGCGCGATGCTTTCGGCGGACCCGGACGCGCCGTCATCGCTCGCGATCGTGCTGCGCGCCGGCGCCAACGCAGGCGCCGTTTCGGCCGCGCTCTCGGCGATCGGCGGCGAGCCAACCGCCGCTGCCGGGGCGACCGCGCGCGGCGTGCCGCTCGTCGACGTGCTGCGGACGATCCTGCGCGCAATCGCAATCGTCGACGGGCTCGTCTGCCTGTACGCGCTCGTCCAGGCGTGCGCGCTGACCGTGCAGGAGCGGCGCCGGACAGTGGCTGTCGTGCGCGCCTGCGGTGCGGGCCCCGGCGCGGTGCGCCGGCTGCTGGCGGGTGCGGCACTTGCGCTGGTGGTGCCTGCGGCGATCGTGGGCGTGCTGCTCGAGCGGTTCGTGCTCGGCCCGGCGCTGTCGCACCTGGCCGAGAACTACGCGAATCTGTCGCTGACCGCGGGCCCGGCCGAGGTGTTCGCCACGCTCGCCGGCCTGGCGATCGCCGCCGGCGTGGCGGTTGCCTGGGTCTCGCGCCAAGCGTCGCGGGAGTCAGTCGTCGAGGGGCTTGCGTCTTGACCCGACCGCGCACATCCGCCGGTACGCCAGGTGCCGCTGGCACGCGAGGTGCCGCTGGCACGCGAGGTGCCCCTGGCACGCCAGATGCCGCCGGCACGTCCGTGCGGCGGATCACCCGCCGCCGCGCGCTGGCGGAAGCCCTCGGCGGTGCGGCGGCGCTGACGCTCGCGGGCTGCGGCGCGAGCGCCAGCCCTACCGCCGCACCATCAGGCTCGACGCTCGTCTCGACCTGGGTCGACCCGGTTGGCGACGGTCAGCTCCGCGTCGGCCCCGGCGAGCCCTTGATC